>CAZMDE010000136.1:0-7007 GCA_964564355.1 uncultured Bacteroidales bacterium
GTTGAAAAGATTGGGACTTATAATCCTTTAACCTTTCCTGCTTCCATCGAATTAGATTTTAACAGAGCTTTATACTGGTATCAAACCGGTGCACAGCCAACTGAAACAGTTAGGGCTATTTTAGCTTACAAAGGCATCCTTTATAAAACTCACTTGCTTAAGGGAGTTACAAAAGGGGCTTTAACAAACGAGCAGGTTGAAGAAAAATTTCAAACCTGGCTTAATGATAAAACTATCAAGATTACAACTATAGCTTCTGAGAAAAAACAAGGTGTTCGTGACAGAATCAAACAAAGACTTGATAATGAAACTAAAGTGAAAGAAGCAAGAGCTCAGGCTATTGCTAAAAAAGCTGCTAAAGAACATCTGAAAGTTGAAGAAGCTGAAGCTTCCACAGAAGAACAGGTTTCTGTAGAAGAACAGACTCCTGCTACAGAGCAGGGTGAAGCTCCTGAAGTAACTTCTGAAAACAATCCTGAAACCCAGGGTTAATAATTAGCAGATATAAGCTTGATGCTTGAAATCAGAAACCTAACAGGTAATCAGACCTGTTAGGTTTTTTTTGTACTTTTGTTTTTTTTAATTTCCACTTTGAGCTCAGACATTATTGTAAAAAATGTAAAGAAATATTTCAAAGCTGTTAAAGCTGTTGATGATGTTTCTTTGAATATAACTGAGGGGAAATTCGTCGCATTGCTCGGTCCTAATGGTGCAGGCAAAACCACTCTTGTAGAGATGATTGAAGGCATTCAGCATCCGGATTCAGGTGAAATCAGCATCAAAGGAAAAACCTGGAAACACAATGCTAAAGAGCTTCGTCATATACTCGGAATATCTTTCCAGGAAACTAAGTTCTTTGATAAAATCACTGTTAAAGAAACATTTGAGCTTTTCGCCAGCTTCTATAAATTGAACAAAGAAAGAATTGAAGAGATACTTGAATTAATTGACCTGAAAGATAAAAAAAACGCTTATGTAGTAAATCTTTCAGGAGGTCAGCGGCAGAAGCTCGCTGTCGGTCTGGCATTGTTAAATAAACCTCAGATTTTGCTGCTTGATGAACCTAATACAGGCTTAGACCCATCGGCAAGAAGAGAGATATGGAATATACTTAAGAATATTAAAAAAACACATAAAACTTCTTTGATCCTCACTACACATTATATGGAAGAAGCTGAATATCTCTGCGACCATATAATAATAATGGATAAAGGAAAGATACTTTCTGAAGGCTCGCTTGATGAGCTCCTTTCAAAAAGCAACCATACGGAAATGATTGAATTTTTCTATGAACCTGCTCAGGAAGATATAGGATTGAAGACTGAAGCAGGAAAATTTAATATTGATTGGGACAGGCAAAATAATAAAGCTAATCTGAGTTTTAAAGATGGCAAGATTACTGAACATATACCTGAATTCCTTGATTTTATTAATAAAAACAGCATAAAACTAAAATCATTTTCTATCAGAAAAACAACTCTTGAGGATTTATTTATAAGCATGACAGGCCGCCATTTTAATGAATAAACTAATGAACAAACCGCTAATTCAATTAATATTAATACAATTCAGGGAGTTCATACGTGAGCCGGCTATCATTTTCTGGGCTTTGATATTCCCGATTCTTATCACCTGGGGACTTGGTATTGCCTTTTCTAAAAAAGGTAACAGCATTCATCATATCGCTTATATTGAAAATACACAAGAATATAATCCTTCTCTTAAAGATGATCTATCAGATGCTGCAATTGTTAAATTTGAAAATAAAAACCAAAGACCGGAGTTGCTGAAAAGCACAACTACTCAAAATCTCGGAAATACAGGTTTTCATTTTATTAAATGCTCCTGGAAAGAAGCTCAGCATTTGCTTAAAATCGGTAAAGTATCTTTAATTATTACTGAAAATAAAAATAATATTGAATACAACTTTGACCCGGATAATCCTGAGGCAAAGCTGACTTACCTGATACTCTCATCTTCTATTGACAAAAAAGATTTTACTACCTCATCGGCAAGCATTAAGCCTTTCTCTGAGATTGGAACCAGGTATATTGACTTTCTTGTTCCCGGGCTGATAGCTATGGGAATCATGTCATCACTTTTGTGGGGCGTTGGCTATGGGCTGATTGACAAGAGAAATAAGAAGCTGCTCAGACGTATGATAGCGACCCCAATGCCTAAAACTGCTTTTCTTATCTCTCACTTCATAGCGAGGCTGATTCTTAGTTTCATTGAATCCATTATATTATTTTTATTTGCCTGGTTGTATTTTAATATCAATATTAATATTAACTTCTTTTCTCTTTTCCTTATAATTATTGCAGGAAATATCGCATTTTGCGGTATTGGTATTTTAGTCGCATCCAGGACTTCCAACACTGAGATTGGTAATGGTTTGATGAATGCTGTTCAGATGCCTATGATGGTTTTATCTGGCATTTTTTTCAGCTATCACAACTTCCCTGATTGGACAATACCTGTTATACAGCTTCTCCCTTTAACAATGCTGGCAGATGGAATGAGAAGCATATTAACCGAAGGCGCGGGATTTAAAGATGTTTTTGTTAATATTATTTCTCTTTCCGGTATTGGTATCTTCCTGTTTGGTATCAGCTTAAAAATATATAAGTGGTACTAGAAACAATAAGCAATTATTAAATATCATTTGCTTCTGGAAAGGGGATTTTTTCAGCATCACATATTTCTTTCAGCTTCGCAACAGACCATTTTGCATCATAATCATAAAAATACCCGAATGGTTTATTCTGTAAGATATCTGTAAGATGATTTGTTTCTTTAGTATTATCAGATGAAAGATTCTTTCTGATTTCATTCCAATTCTTTCCAGCCAATTTTAATGGAATAAACACTTCTATAGCAGCCGGATTTAATGATATATTGCCTAAACCATCAGTTAGAATTTTTTTTCTTGCTACATTAAGATTACTTTCTCCCACATCGTTCAACACCATTATATATTTTTCAAAGTAAATAAACTCATTCATCAAAAATGCAATCTCTTCTGATGAAAGTGCATTCCAAAATGCAACCGGATGAGGTAAACAAATAAACCTCCCAAGCATGAAAGAGCCTGCTGTAAATCCTTTAAGCTTTTGATAAACACACATTTTAATAATGTTCTTAAAAAATTCTATTTTCCTTTCAGTTGATAAAAGAATATAAAGAGAATGCTGTTCAAGATGCGAACCAAGCTCACTTTTGAGTATTTGCTCGGAGTAATTCTCATGATGAACATCAAACCATTTATTTAGAAAGTCTTTAGCTTTACCGGGACTACCTTTCAAATCATTACGAATAATTTTAGCCAGATCTGCAATCTTCACAATCTTGGATTGATCTATGGAATTGACTATTTCGTGATATACTGAATAAGCTGAAGCCATGTTTTTAAAAACATTAACTTCTTTTTCCTCAAGTTCAATCTCTTGTCCCTGTATGTATTTCTGAAATCTTGCAGGAGTATATTTTGCCAATCCTATAAACAATGCTTTATTTTTGCTTGAAATGGTTATGTAATCACCCTCTTTAATAACTCTCCCTTTTAAATTAATTAAACAATTATCCTGGAGATTTACGCCATAATGCTGAAGGTCAATTAATGCAGGAATACCAAATCCGAGACAAGCCGTTACTACATGAATAGCTATGGGATTAATGCTTAATATTGCATCTACTTCTCCAATTATAATAGTATCAGAAGGGATAAAATTCCCCTTGCAAAAACAAACCTTCTCGCCTCTCTTCTTGGCTTCAAGAGCTGATGTAGCAGAAAAATATGCCCTGGCAGACACTGCTGTTCGAGGCAAGATAGACACCCCGTTGCAAAAGAAATCAAGGGTTTTCAGAGATTTGTCATCTATGCGTTCAGAAAATATCTGCCTGAGATGATAAGGACGAACAAGCTTAACCACTCTTTCCTTAGAAATAAAGCCTTTTTGAAATAAATCAATTGTTGAAAGCAGGGTTGCTCTTCCGGTTAATTCAGAGGTATTAAGCTGCAAAACAGCAAAAAGTGATGACTTTGAGCCTGATTCAACACCAAACTCAATTGTTGCGGGAGATTTAAGCTTTTTCTCAAGCTCAGGTAATAAAGGGTCAAAATGATATATTGCAGGGAATATGTTTTTTATTTCTTCCCTATGAAAATATTCATTGTCTTCAGCTATCACATTACCTGTCATTATTTCTTCACCAAAAATATTTCTAAGGCTTTCAATCTGTGTGCCCAAGCCTGTTCTCGAATGACGGGTATAGATCACTCCGGGATAAGAATCTTCTCCCCTAACTGTCCATACCATCTTTTGTAAAATAAGCGATGGATATGCTTTCTTCTCTTTTATAAAAGTATATAGCAAATCTGCATTCCTTTTATAAAAATTTCTTGCACCGTTTATAAAGAAATTTACCTGGTAATAAGGGTCCCATAGCAATTTATCATCTTCTTTGCTTATCTCTTTATAAAGAAATTTTATTTTTTTATTTATATCAGTTATGTTGTTTTCAGGTAATGATTTTGCATGCTTCTGAAGCTCTCTGTCAGCAAAAAAAAGATTATACATTGTCTTCAGATTATTCAGATAGATTTTTGAAGCTACCAGATTACCGTATATTTCCTTTAATGCCATATAGCTTTTTATTGTTACCCCAACATTAAGATAAGTAGGCATTAAACCGGGTATCTGTACAGGCATAGCACAGCGTATAGCAAAAACAAGCGGTAAATTATATGAACCTAACACCTGACCTGTGAGTTTTTCGAGATTGGAAATTGCTTCCCTGATAACTATCTTGCGCTTATTTGCCGGAAGAAGATAGGATTTGGAAGTAATTATACAAAAATCAGGTACAGGATAACCTTCCTGCACAAGCTTCATTAACATTGCCCCTTTATGACTTATATGATTATCATCATAACTTCTGTTTGATAATGATGGAACCACATAATCATTATTCGTAAACTTAAGATTTTTGCAGTAATCTTCCTTTTGAGAATAATATCTTTCTGCATGCTCAGACAAATATTTTAATGATTGTTCATCACCATCCCTTGCAGCCAGAATGTTAGACAGGTAATGCTTTGCTTTATCAGTATCATTCTGACAAAGATAATGTGTTTCTTCAAAATTAACTGTTATAACTTTAGGCTTTTCATCAACGTTATCAACATATTCAACTTCAGTAGGTAAATACACTTTTGGTAAAGCATCTTTACCCGAACATTTCCATTCATTTAAAAAACAGGTTAACAGGTTGAAATTCCTGTAATTACCGCGTAATTGGAAGTCTCGAATTGTATAATCTTTCACAAAATATCTGATTAATAGTAAATTTTATAACAAAAATACATTTATTTCGTATAACTAATAGAAATATATAAAATTGAGTTCTAATAGTCGTTGTATTTTATGAATATATATGGTTTGGTAGGATTTCCTTTATCTCACTCCTACTCTAAGCATTACTTTGAAAATAAATTTAAAAACGAACATATTACAGATTCTGTATACAACTTATATCAGGTTGAAAACATTTCTGAATTTCCTTTATTAATAAAGAATAATCCTGATATTAAAGGTTTAAATATCACTATTCCTTATAAGGAAAAAATTATAAAATATATTGATGAACTTGACAAAACAGCTAAAGATGTAGGTGCTGTTAATACTATCAAAATCATTCGTAAAAAATCTGATTCCTTTTCATTGATAGGTTATAACACGGATGTATACGGATTTTACAATTCAATTAAACCATTACTCACCACTCACTACTCACAAATCACTGCTCCTAAAGCTTTAATTCTCGGAACAGGCGGCGCAGCAAAAGCGATTGCTCATGCTTTTGATTTATTAAAAATTGAATATAAATTTGTTTCAAGAAACCCTTCTAACAATGACCATTTAACTTACAAGGACTTAAACAAAGAGATTTTTGGCAAATATCAGATTATCGTAAACTGCACTCCTGTTGGCATGTATCCAGATGTTAACGATTTCCCTGATATTCCTTACGATTTTATAAATGAACAACATATGGTTTGTGACCTCATATATAATCCAACAGAAACTATGTTTCTAAAAAATGCAAAAGAAAAACATGCAATTATTCAAAATGGACTGCCTATGCTTTATCTTCAGGCAGATATGTCCTGGAAAATATGGAATTCGTAAATATTAATATTTTAAATTTAAGGCAATGTATCAAATAATAGATTTAAATATTTTTTTGTTTAAAAAAACATTAAATATTTTGTTATTAATAAAAAAAATATTACTATCTTTGCAGGATAGTGTTTTTTATATAAATTTAAGTAATTGTAAAATTATGAAAAAGTTATTGTTTATTATACTTTTTTCTCAGTTCTACATTACAAATACTTTCTCCCAGACAGCTTGTCCTCAATGTCCAAATCCACCTGCAGGATATGTAGGTTATTGGAAATTTAACAACGATTATAAAGATGCGAGTGCAAATAGTAATCATGGTAATCCCGAAACCAGCTCTCCTGTTTTTACGGCAGACAGGTATGGCAATGCCAATAGTGCCTTATATTTTGGAGGATATTATGATAGAGACTGGGTTAGAATCAAAAACAACCCAACTATTCAATTTAACAAAACTATGTCTATCTCACTTTGGTTCAAACAATGTGATGCAATGGGTATGGACAATTCAGGTGGTTATGGAACCCCTGCCACTTTTACTCTGTTCGCTAAAGCAGGTGAAGGAAATATTGCAAACCCAGGGTTTAATACATTGACTTCAATTGTTCCTAATAATATTTTGTCAGTATCTTTTAATAATGTTCGTAACGCAGACATGTATGTTAATTATAAATTTAAATGTTTTGACTTATGTGAATGGATTCATTATGTTTTAGTAGTTGATGGTAATAGTAATACTGTAAAAATGTATTTTAATGGTCAACTCTACAAAACAAAAAATTCTACTAAGTTCTTGTCCAAATGCATTTGCCAAAATACGAA
>CAZMDE010000137.1:0-6809 GCA_964564355.1 uncultured Bacteroidales bacterium
AAAAGCTTGCTCTTGAAAAGGAAATGAATTTCAGGTATATTGATAAGGAAACTATTGGAATAAGCATTGATGAGACTACAGGATTAAAGGATGTAAACATTATGCTGGAGATCTTTGCAAAAGCTAATAAGAAGAAATACACAGAGTTTGTCTGCAATAAAGAAGAATGTGAGAAAATAACTACTATACCTGCAAACCTGACAAGAAAATCAAAGTACCTGACTCACCCGATATTCAATAAATATCATTCAGAAACAGGAATGATGAGGTATATGAAGAAGCTTGAGAACAGAGACCTTGGCTTGAACAGAACTATGATACCTTTGGGTTCATGCACTATGAAGCTGAATGCTGCTGCCGAGCTTTTTGCACTCAGCATGCCTGAATTTGCCAATATACATCCTTTTGTGCCGGAAAATCAGGCTGAGGGATATTTAGAGATGATAAGCAAATTTGAAAAGGACCTGTGTGAGATTACCGGTTTTGCTGCAATATCATTCCAGCCTAACTCAGGTGCTGCAGGGGAGTATGCCGGACTTATGGTAATTAGAGAATACCACCGCAGCAGGGGAGACCTGCATCGTAATGTCTGTCTTATACCTTCTTCTGCACATGGAACCAATCCTGCAAGCGCTCATATGGCTGGCATGGATATAGTTGTTGTGAAATGTGATGAAAAAGGCAATGTTGATCTGGAAGACCTCAGACAAAGAGCTGTGGAAAATAAAGATAAGCTCTCATGCATAATGGTTACTTATCCTTCTACTCACGGCGTTTTTGAAGAAGGCATTCTCGAGCTTGTTAAGATAGTTCATGAGAATGGCGGGCAGGTTTATATGGATGGTGCAAATATGAATGCACAGGTTGGTTTTACTAATCCCGGATTTATCGGTGCGGATGTTTGCCATCTTAATTTGCACAAGACCTTTGCTATTCCTCATGGTGGCGGAGGACCGGGTCTCGGACCTATTGGTGTTGCAAAGCACCTCGTTGATTTTCTCCCGACAAATCCTGTAGTTAAAACAGGTGGCAGCAAAGGCATAAAAGCTATAGCTGCAGTTCCTTTTGGCAGTCCGTTCATTATCCCTATTTCTTATGGTTATGTTAAAATGTGCGGTGGAAGCGGATTGACAGAAGCTACTAAATATGCAATTCTGAATGCTAATTATATTAAAACCTGTCTTGAGAAGTATTACCCGATACTGTACACAGGCGACCATGGCAGATGCGCTCATGAGATGATACTTGATTGTCATAATTTTGTGAAGACTGCCGGTATTGATGCGATTGATATTGCCAAGCGTCTTATGGATTATGGCTTCCATGCTCCTACAGTCGCTTTCCCTGTTCACAGCACACTGATGGTTGAGCCTACTGAAAGCGAGCCATTAAATGAGATTGACAGGTTTATTGATGCTATGATTGAGATAAGAAAAGAGATAGATGAAATAGCAGAAGGCAAGGCTGACAAGACAAATAACCTTATTAAAAATGCTCCTCATACTTTAGATATGGTTGCTTCAGATGAGTGGAATTATCCTTATTCAAGGCAAAGGGCTGCATTTCCGATAAAGATGCAGGATATTGATAAATACTGGTGTCCTGTAACAAAGATTGATGACGGCTATGGTGACCGTAATCTTGTTTGCTCATGTGAAACTGTATAAGGTTTTGTAGAACAATAATTTATACAATAGTTATAATATCAAATATAATAATAGGTTCTTAAAAAATATTACACAGAGTTTCACAGAGAATTCACAGAGTTACACAGAGAAAAAATAAAATATTAAGTAAAAACCTTATTCGATATAATCTCTAATAAACAAATTTTTTTTTTCTCATAGTTATATTAATTATATTTTTGCCTTTTAAATCTTAATTATTAATCTATGAAAAATTTAATTTTTATTCTTCTTTTTGCTTCTATTTCTTTTGTGGCTATATCACAAAGTTCTATTGATGGTTATGTATATTATAATTTATCATCAAATCTGCCAATTTCAGATGTTACTTTACAACTGAAAAATACTTCAGACAACACAAATGTAGGCGAACCCCTTATAACCAATTCAACGGGTTATTTTAAATTTGACAATGTTCCTGATGGAAAATATATTATTACCTGTACTACTACACATGAAGTTGGAGGAATAAATCCAACAGATGCTTTGATTGTCAATAGAAATTATATAAGACTCTATAATTTTACAGATGATATGAAAAAGAAGGCTGCAAATGTAAATGCCGATAAATATGTAAACCCTACAGATGCTTTGTTAATTAACAGAAGGTATATAAAATTACTCAATGCATTCAAAGCAGGCGACTGGCTGTTTGCACAGGATACAATAACAGTTAATGGCAGCAATGTAAAACATTATATAAAGGGATTATGCTATGGCGATGTAAATGCATCTTTTACCTGGTCTAATCCAATCGGATGTGGCTATGAATTAGTTGATTCAAGAGATGGACAAACTTACAGAACAGTTAAGATAGGTAATCAATGCTGGATGAAGGAGAATATTAACATTGGAACAATTATTAATAGTAATTCAAATTCAACAGATAATAGTGCAATTGAAAAATATTGTTATAATGATAGTACGAAATACTGCGATATTTATGGAGGTTTATATCAATGGGATGAAATGATGCAGTATGTTACAACTGAGAAAACACAGGGGATTTGTCCAACAGGTTGGCATATACCAAGCGATAGAGAATGGTACACGCTTGAAAATTTTATTGACCCTACTATCGTTGACCCTAATTTAGCAGGCGGACGTGGTACAGATATATGTGGCAAAGTTAGAGAAGCAGGCATAGCTCATTGGACAAGCCCGAATACAGGTGCTACCAACAGCAGCGGATTTACTGCTTTACCTGGGGGGTATCTGGAAGGGTCTTTCTTTGATGGTATAGGAGTGATAGCTGATATATGGTCATCAACACTTAATGCTGACTCAGAGCCTTCTCCATGGGCAAGACTTTTCAGTAAAAGTACAAATTATTCAGCAAGGGTTACGCTTTATAGGAATTTTGACAGAATATCTGTCCGTTGTCTCAAAGACTGTCCTGATATCAATGCTCCGGGTTTAGGTATAAATGTTCCATCACAGGAGCAGGTTATCTGGAAGTGGCAGGCTGTTACAGGAGCTTCAGGATATAAATGGAGCACTACTAATAACTATAATACTGCTACAGATATTGGAACAAGCATTACATATACGCAGAACGAATTGACATGTAATACCTCATATACTTTATATGTTTGGGCTTACAATAGTTGCGGAAATTATTCTGTGGCAACTTTAACACAGAACACAAGTTCTTGCCCTTGTCCTTCAGTTTATCCACCTCATAATGGCGCTAACACATCTTCACAGGATCAAATCATCTGGAGATGGCTGGCTGTTACAGGAGCATCAGGCTATAAATGGAACTCAACTAACGATTACAGCACTGCAATAGATAATGGCATAGGCACCAGTATTACACAAAGCGGATTAATCTGTAATACTTCTTACTCTATTTATGTTTGGGCTTATAATAGTTGCGACGAACATTCCAATCCATCATTTTTATTTCAAACCACTTCAGAATGTCCATCAACATTCAAGTGCGGTGATAATTTAGTTGATACACGCGACAGCAAATCATACAAAACAGTCCAGATAGGGACACAATGCTGGATGAAAGAAAACCTCAATATAGGAACAAGGATAGTTGGAACTACCAATCAGTCTAATGATGGTACGATAGAGAAATACTGTTATAATGATGAAGAAGCCAATTGCAACGTCTATGGCGGTTTATATCAATGGAATGAAGCCATGCAGTATGCCACAACTGAACCTATTAAAGGCATCTGCCCTACAGGATGGCATATACCTTCTGAAGGTGATTGGGGTACACTTGTAACTTTAGCCGGAGGAAATGGTGTTGCAGGCGGTAAATTGAAAGAAACCGGGGTTACGCATTGGGCAAACCCTAACACCAGCGCTACTGATAGCTACAACTTCACTGCACTTGGAGCAGGAATGAGAGCCACTAACGGCACATATTGGTATCTGACCAATCGAACATATATATGGAGCTCGGGAGTTTTTGATGCTTCAAATGCTTATGTGAGAGGACCTCTTAACTCTACTGCAGCCATAACATATGGTTCATTCCTTAAAACAATTGGATCTTCTGTCCGTTGCATTAAGGACTAATTGATTACCTGAGAAAACACTTTATAAGTGTTTGAGCAGATTTTCTGTAAATTTGCAGTTTACAGCTTATAATATAAATACATGCATCTTCAGCGTTTTATTAGAGGAATAATGGTCTTATTCCTTTATGCTAACAGTTCATCAGTCTTTGCTGATTGTTCGATGACTGTTTTTGCAAAAATAGGTTCGCCTGTAAACGGGACTAATCATTGCATAGATATTAGCTGGACTCCTGTGGCAGGAGCAATATCTTACAGACTTTCATGTTCTTCTAATAATATTGTCTGGCAAGACTTATATACAGGTAATGCCTTATCTTATCATCATATATGCGGTGATAAACCTAATGCTGCTTTCTATTACATGGTAAGCGCTACAACTGATGGAAGTGATTATTGTACTCCAGTTAATTGCAATCAGTTTCCAATTTACACTGCCTGCGATGCGCCAGTTTTATCTGTTTTTAATCCTAAATCGCATACTGTTGATATAACTTTGCTGCAGGAAACGCCTTTATCAAATCCTGATTATACACAGTATTCAATTTATTGTAAAACTAATTCACGCTTTGTTCAGGAAAATGGTACTTTAGGGCTAAGTGAGGTTTTCAGAACAAAGATTCAATGGGGAAAAATTATTGTAACCGGATTAGACACACTGACCCAATATTGTTTTTATGCTAAAGTAAAAAATGCACAAGGAGATATAAGATACAATTTGACTGACAAAATACTTTCAGCAACACAGGGATTTAATGATAAAAGCAGTATCTCAACTTATGACTGTTCATCATATATTGACCATTCAAAATGGAATTTATGTCAGTCTTCTTCTCCACCCTGGATATATTCTGATACTGCAGGTTGCACAGATGGGGGTATTAAGTATTATAACCATGGTAACAGTTTTGTGTATTCTCCTTACTTTGATATTTCCGGTATGCAAGGTGTTGTTGTCAGCTTTAATCTGTCAAACTCTTATAATCCTTCATATTCACAAAATGCTTTTTGGATGTTATTATCCAATGATGTTAACAGTACTCCTTTTTCTTCTGTTTATTTTGACAGAGTTAGGAATTGTGAGTACAATGAATTGTTTTTTGATGTAAAGAGCTTTACTGTGAATCCTGACCAATGGAAAAGCATAATTACTTCGCATACTGTTGGCTTATCGCCGGATTATATTGTAAAATTAGACAATATTTCAATAAAGGGTCAGGTTATAAGTCTTAGTTGTGTTTCAACCAGAAAAGAATGTATTGTTCCGAAAATAGCCATAAATGAAAAGAATCAATTAAGATGTACAGGTGATAGTTTAACTTTTTCAACTAATTCTTCTGGCACAGATACTCTCTTTTATCAATGGAAAAAGAATAATGTTGCTATTCAAGGAGCTACTCTATCATCTTTGACTTTTAATTCGTTGACTCTTGCTGATGAAGGGTATTATTCTTGCTACATTAGTAATTTTTGTGGAAATAACAATTCAGGTGAAGTAATTCTGACAGTTAATAGTCCAATGACTGTTAAAATATCCCCTGACAATCCTGTAAAGTGTGTTGGTGACAGTATAACATTCAGGCTTAAATTCACAGGAACCTCACCTTTAAGTTTTTCATGGAAGAAAGGGAATAATGTCATTGCTAATGCAAGTTCAGATGTCTATACCATTATGAAAATTTCAGGAACAAATGAGGATTTATACACCTGTATTGCCAGCAATGCCTGCGGAACTGATAGCAGCAGAACTATTTTAACTGTTAGTTCCCTAGCATCAATTAACATTATACCATTAATAATTACGAAAAATTTAGGAGACAGCTTGAAATTATCTATCTCACCTTATGGAACTCCTCCTTTTTCTTTCGAGTGGTTAAGGAATGATACAGTCATGCCAGGAGTTACAAATGATTCTCTGAATTTATCACCTGTAAGAAAAGCTGATGAAGGGATTTATTTTTGTAAAATAGCCAATATTTGCGGAACTACTAATAAAAAAATATGCACTTTGATTGTGAATAATGGTAGCTTATATACTGTTCAGGGGTCAGTATTATATGATGACAAGACGAATTCAGCTTTGAAATCAAGCTCTATTTACCTATATCTGAAAAGTGATTCTTTAGTTTTAAAGGATTCTGCAAGCACTGATAGTCTTGGAAATTATAAGTTTCAGAAAGTAAGTGCAGGTGTTTATGCTATAAGGATTATTCCTCAATTACCTTGGGGCGGAGTAAATCCTACAGATGCCCTTCATATAAACAGGTATTATATCAGGCTTTATACATTTAAAGATGAACTTATGAAAAGAACTGCTGATGTTAATATTGATAATAAAATTAATCCTTTTGATGCTCTTTTAATAAACAGACGTTATATCAAATTGGTTAAAAAGTTTCCTTTGTCTGATTGGATATTTGATAATGAGGATTTTATTGTAAATAGTGATACAACTTTTAATATTAAAGCAATTTGTGCGGGCGATGTTAACGGAAGCTATTGAATCGGAAGTTGGAAGTTGGAGGTTGGAGGTTGGAGGTATGAATGAAATAACAGAATATAAGTTTTAGTTAGAGGTGATAACTTT
>CAZMDE010000138.1:0-3133 GCA_964564355.1 uncultured Bacteroidales bacterium
TAATGTTTATGCCATAAGCTCTGTAAGTAGTACCACCACTCCAAACCATGAAATTAAATATCTCATTATTTGAAATAGTAATATCGTGGTTTGGATCGCCTGCCGCACCAGCCGCATAAATAACATTGGCTGCATAACTTGTACTTCCAATTAAATTATTAGTAATGGTAATGTTGTTATTACTAGCTGTTGCACCAATTTTGATGGTTCCAGTTGTTGTAGAATTAGTATTATTTGCCTGTCCGTCAATAACACAATTTCTTATAGTAAAATATGTGGTACCGTTTTGCAGCAAAATAGTATTTCCTGTGGCAGTATTTGTATTGGCGAACTTGAGATATCTTCCTGCACCAAGATAATTCCCATCAATTGTTACACGGTCAGCTCCATTTAAAGTTATTAAAGATGTGGCAACAGCTCCACTTAAAACTCTCTGCGTAGTTCCATCCGGTTGTATTAAAATAGAAAAACCACTTCCGCAATATTCAGCCCATTGATTAAGTGAAGTTGTTCCGGATTCAGTAATAGCAGAAACTATTATAACAATCAAATCGCTGCTAAGTCCGTAAGAGTTAATAGCGGCAAACAAACTATTGGCTGCGCTTGCTCCGGTCAGCGTAGTATAAGTTTGACCGGTTCCAACATTAACCGTTCCTGAAAGCGGAGCTGTTGAAACTGTAGTAAAAATTGCAGGATTTGCATTTGTAGGTGATGGTGTAGCTGTGACATTTGTATGAACCGGGGTTGTTTCATCAAAATTGCTGTAGCCTATATTAACAGGGCTTGCCTGGTCCTGAGCAGCAACATAATAATGATAAGTCTGGTTTGATGTTACACCTGTAATATTTAAAGTATAATTATAAGTGCTTCCAACATTTGATGTTGGTGCAACATTTGCCCAGGTGCCTGTGCTGAGCCTCCACCAAAGCTGAGGTGCTAAAGAGCCTGTTGCCAGCCCTGTTCCCATATCAGTTACTGTAGCAGTTATAGGAATTGAAAGAGTTCCACCGCAAGGTGCCTGCTGTGAAACTGATGAAACAGATACTACCGGAGTAAAAATATCTGAAGCAGTGAAATTTCCTTCATCTGCTCCTATGTCTGGAGAAGTTCCTGTTCCTGAATATCCGGTTTCCCCAAATCTCGGCTCCCCATCAATATCATTAGTTATTCCGGGTACATCTATCCCAGCACTTTCAGCCGGCGTTGTTCCTGAAATATCAAGGCTTACTGTAGAAGCAGCATCAGTTGGATATGTAAATTTAGGATCACCATATCCTGAATGTAACTCCTGTCCTGGAATACTGGCTCTGTATGTCTGTAAGGTAGTCCTGTCATTAGTTCCATCAACATTTGCCAGAATACCTCCTGTCCCATTAACAAAATAGATATTATAATCCGAACTTATGTTTGTTATACCGGTCAGATAAATAACGTAATGCTTACCAGTACCTGAAATATTTGAACGGTTATTCACAAAAATATTATTTTTTATAGATGATAAAACTGAAGCATTACCTTTATTGAAAGCATATGTTTTTACTGTTCCTGATATAACATTAGTACCACCGACAAATACTGAATTAAAATAGAAATTTGTTGCACCTGAAGACGACATATTAATACCATATATAGTAACAGAAGGTGTAATTGATGCTCCATCCTTATCAACACCTAATCTTATCATATTATTTTGAACTGTTCCTACCCCTGGTGAAGCTACTGTTATCCCTGACTGAACAGCACCTGTAGAAAATTCTGATATACTATGTACAAAATTTCTTGCTATTACACTACCTGAATTAGTGCCTGTATAATATATTCCTATTATTGCAACTGCAGTTGCACCTACTGTGCTGTTGATTAAAGAATGTATTGTATTCTGAGAAATGGTATTAACACCTGTAGAAGCAGAAGAAATGCCTGTAATGGAAGTTGAAGCAGTAGTAGGAGCGGAGGAAGTAAGATTATATATAGTATTCCCGCTGATAGTAATTGTTGAAGCAACAGCCGTTTGATTTATACCAGTGATTGTGGCACCGGCAGAAGTGCTGCTTGCAGTGAAGCTTGCAATGATATTAGCAGATATGTTTACTGCAGAGGCTGAAGCAGCGTTAATACCAATTATTGCACCTGTACCTGAAGTTTTTATTGCATCAGGTGCTGAAGCATCCCCTATAGTATTTGCATTGGAGGTTCCTATATTAGAAACGCCTGCAGTAAGACTTATGCCGGTAAAAGTTGCTGCTCCTGTCCCTGAAAGATATATATTCTTTATAATATTTCCTTGAACTGATGTAGCAGAGCCAGTGCCAACATTAAGGTCAATACCTATGAAAGCAACATTACCGCTGTTAGTCCAGGCTGACCCTCCGCAATTAGCTGACTGTCCTCCTATATAGTTACCAGTAATTGTATTACTACTTGAATTTGTTCCTGCGTCAAACTTAATTGATGTTTGTGTAGTTGTAATTGTTTGATTTGAATAGAAGCTATTATTGGTTACCTGCCAGCTATCACCACTGTTAGTTGATATATATACTCCATAGTAAGTAAAGTTGTAAAATTCATTATTATTTATGATGTTTCCGCTATTTAACTTCCCTGGTGTGCCATATGAGTATATAGCAGCAAAAGGATAACCAACGGTAGCATCACTCTTGTATTGTATAAGGTTGTTACTAATAGTATTATTGCTATTACCGGTACCGGTAGAAGTAGTGAATAAAATATTACCTACTTGAGTAGTTGGAGTATTGGTAGCATTATTGCTTTCAACAATACTATTGGTAATTATGTTCCCATTAGCCCCATTCTGAAAAATGAAAGTTGGCCATGTCCCATTGTTATTTTTTATTCTTAAATGTCTTAATCCATCATTACCAGGGCTTTGTCCGTCAAATATAACTCTCGATGCTCCATTTAAACGTAGCATGCCATTTGCAACAGAACCTGAAATAATTCTTTCTGTTGTACCATCTGGCTGTATTTCAACAGAAAAGTTATTCCCCGCTGGCTGTTCTGTCCATGCTTTAATATCATTTGTTCCGGGTTCTGTCAAGTCTATGGTAACACTCATTGTGATATTTCCTGAAATACGTGTGTTTGCATCATTCATACCTGCAAAGAATCCATT
>CAZMDE010000138.1:3233-6799 GCA_964564355.1 uncultured Bacteroidales bacterium
CCATTAGTTTGACCTCCTAACGGATATCCACCTGCAGGTCTTGTTCCGGTAGCATCAATATCATAAGTTATTCCTATTATTTCAACGCCTCCGCTTTCTACCTGTGTAACGACAGCAGGGTCAATATGCAGGTCAACAGTCGTATTTGTTCCTGCAGGAGTTAGAAATGCAGGGTTGCCGGAAACGCTTGCTCCGTCCTGGCTCGGGACAGCCGTTTTCCATGCAGCCAGATCAAGACAGTCTGTTATATTCACTCTTCCAACTTTACCACCAGTACCCGAAGTGTAGAATAAATTATTATTTCCTGTATAACCTGTAGTTGCAGAAATATAAGCTCCATAATGTACACCTGTTCCTGCACTGTTGGAACGTGCATTTGTAAATATATTGTTTTTAATATTGGCTGCTAATGTACTTGAACGAAAATAAGAATATGTACTTACTGCACCTGCACCAACTGCACTTCCTCCTATATAAATGGAGTTGTAATAAATATTACAATTAGCTGTAGCACTTAACTGATAAATACCGTAAATAAGGTAGTTATTGTTTATATTTGCTCCTGCATCATCTAGACCAAGACGTATCATGTTATTATCACAGGTATAAAGACCTGCTGCAAGATATATTCCGCATAATCCATCGCCTGCATTTACATTCTGCACATAAAGACTATGCACAAAGTTCCTGCTGACAACATTTGTTCCTGTTGTTGGCAAACTTGCACAAATACCTTCCACCCAGCTTACAACTGAAGTTGTTGTATAAACATTCTTAAGTGTATGTATTGTATTTTGTGATATTGAAGTACCTGCAGCAGAAGTGGCTACAGATATACCAAAAACCGAAGGTGTTACACCTAAAACAGTTGTGTTACCATAATTTGATTTAAGATATTTAACAGTATTTCCTGTAATAGTTAAGGCAACTGCATTTGTAAGGTGATAAATACCCCCAAGGAATACTGCAACACCTGTTGCATTATAGCTTGCATATATATTTGCTATGTTATTATTGGATATAACTGAAGCAGTTGCAGTAGTGCTGTAAATACCATAACAGGTTAAATTACCTGCATAGGTAATGCTGCTGTAGTCTGTCAAACTTGCATCTCCTATATTATTTCCGGTAACATCTCCAATATTCACCTTCCCTGCTGTCACGTAAATTCCTTTGAAAGAAGAAGCAACAAGATTACTCATCGTAATTTTTTTAATGGTATTATTCTGAACTGAAGTAGAACCTGTTGTATAGACTGTTAAATATATACCTGTGAATGCAGTGGCTCCGCTTGTAGTAAATCCTGATATAATATTATTAGAAATAGCAGGTGTATTCACACTTGTTGTTGTTAATAAAATACCTATAGTAGCGCCTGTTCCGGCATTCGAAACACTGTTAGCAACAGTAGTGCTGCCTATAGTATTACCTGTAACTGTTCCTATATTAACTAAACTCGCTCCTGTGGCAGAAATACCAGTAAATGCTGTAGCACCGGTACCTGCAAGAGTTATCCCGTAAATGTTATTATTTTGAATATTTGAAACAGGTGTAGTCATTGTACTTATCGTAATACCTGTGAATGTGCTTGTTGCACCAATCACACCAGTGCTTATACTGTAAATATTATTGTCAGATATTGTATTATTACCTCCTGCTGTTGCTGCGGTCAAAATTATTCCTGTTATAGCCCCTGTACTTGCTGCCTGTTCAGCTAAATTAGCAATAGTGTTATGAGTAATGTTATTACTTCCCACTGCTGAGGCGACATTAATACCCTGAACAACTCCAGCACTGGCAGCAGGTGTAATTATTGCATTAGCAGTTGAAGCATGTCCTATTGTATTGCCTGCTGCTGAACCATCTAAATTAGTTTGACCGACATTAACAAGTCCTGCAGATACAAATATGCCTGTGAACCCTGCACTTGTTGTTCCTGCTTTGCTGATGTTTTGTATGGTGTTGTTTATAATTTCAGTTGCCCCTGTTGTTCCAACAGTTGTGTAAATACCATAAAATATTCCGGCAAAACTATTTGTCCAATAGCTTCCGCCGCAGCCTGCAGCCTGACCACCGATGAAGTTGCCGTCAATTGAGTTGCTGTTGGAGGTAGTGCCTGGTATAAAATAAATACCATACTGCTGCACTGCTGAACCTAATGTATTATAGAAGCTGTTGTCTTTTATTGTCCAGCTATTGCCATTACCTGTAGCAGTTACATTAACTCCTGCAAGTATGAAATTATAAATATTATTATTCAGAATGGATATGCTGCTGTTTTCCTTAAGAGCAGTTCCGTTGGAATAAATGCCATTTACAGGTTGAGTTGCACCGTTCTTTATATTACAATAACTGATTTCAATATTGTCATTACCTGTAGTGCCTGTTGTTGATGTTGCCAAATAAATAACTGACCCTGTTGATGCAGTAGCATCAATGCCTGTTATCGTACAATAGGTTATAATATCATAAGTAGCATCATTCTGGAAAGTAAATACAGGTTTGGTAGTATTAGTATTTGCAAATGTCAGGTACCTGTTAACATCAGTACCTGTTATAGTCAGACGGTCTGCACCATTAATAACAAATAAACCATTAGCTGCACAAGCTCCGGATATATTTCTTATAGTTGTACCATCAGCCTGAATAGTCATTGTCCAGTTGCTTCCGCCTTCTTCCCGCCATTGGTTAAGAGCTATAACTCCTGTTTCAATAGTAATGTCAGAGGTGACATTCACTGTAAGATTACCTGTCAAGGCACCTGCATTTATAGCTTTAAATATGCCCGCAGCATCATCCCTGGTAAATGAAGTGTAAAGTTTACCTGAACCGACTTCTATTATTCCGGTGAAAGCCCTGATAATTGTGTAGCAGTTTGGCGATGAAGGATAAGAAGTAACATTATCTATATGAGTGGAAACAACAGCACCTGTTGGATTTGAAGCTACATTAGGGACGCTGACAATATCTTCAGCAATAACAAAGTAGCATACTACATCAGTTTCTGCTACACCACCAAGGTCAGTATTAAGAATAGTGAAAGACCAGGTACCATTAGTTGAGCTTCCGGCAGTGAGTACCCCCGGATTAGAAAACCAGCTTCCGGAATTTTTCTTATAATATATTTTTGGCATATAAGAGCCTGTTGTCGGAACTCCTGACGCATCAGTAATTGTCACTCCTGTTAATGTAAGGTCTGATGTTAAGCTGGTAGTGCTTGATAAAGGTGTATAGGTAATAACTGGAGGGTCTGCTTCTCCATAAACAAGATTAGCTGCATCTGCTCCTATGTCAACAGGAGTATAAGATGCTCTTGCATCCCCGTCATAGTCATCCGAAACGCTTCCAATGCTGACACCTGTGCCCTCAGCAGGTGTAGGACTTTGTAAATGTAAATCAGGTGTAACTGCAGTTGGATTTACATAATTCGGTATTCCGTTATATGAATTAGCATCCTGTGATGTGCCTGTTTTCCAGGCTGAAAAATCTCTTGCAGTTGTACCGGCATCATAAGAGCCAAGATTTGCATCTACTGACGTCTTAAAAATATTATAGTTGCCGGTAAA
>CAZMDE010000139.1:0-6779 GCA_964564355.1 uncultured Bacteroidales bacterium
TAAATAACAACAAAAGGATTAATAAATAAAAAGCCCCCTAAATCAGGAGGCTTTTTATTTTTAAGGAAGACTCTGCTTATCAACCATTCTGACTAATCTTTTCTAATTGTTTTCTGTTAAGAATTTTGATATTATTATCAGCTATTTCAATGATTTTGGCTTCAGCAAGTGAATTTAAAATTCTGCCTGCACTATCTTTGCTTAAAGCTGTCATTTCAGCAAGGTCTTTTCTGTTGAGAGGAAATCCTTTTAATTTTTCCGAATACACAATGTCCATATAATGCAATAGTGCTTCTGCCACCCGTCCATGCATTTGTTTCTGTGTTAAGCTTATAAATCTTTTAAAATTAAGTATTCCTTTAAGGCTAATGTCTTCAATATAACCAAATGCGAAATCAATATTTTTATGCATTAAACTTTTAAACAGATCAACACCAATAAGGCAGGCAGTTGTTTCCTCGACAGCTATGGCAGAGAAATGATGTTTGTTATCAATAAATGCTCCGGGTCCGCCGAAAAAATCACCAGGACCTGAATACTGAATAATAAGATTTTTTTTACTATAGCCTTCTACGTATACTTTTGCAAGTCCCTTAGTTATAGAAGCAATATGGGTAATTGCAGTCCCCTGTTTAAAAATCATCTCACCCTCATTATACACTACTTCAATCCTGTTTTTATTGATTAGCTGTAACTCTTCATCAGTTAGATAATTAAAAATTTTATGTTTTAATTTGCAATCAACACAGTTTGATTTGTTATTTGAATTTAATGACATGTTTTATATTTTTCTACAAAAATAAATAAATAAATTAACACATCGATATATATCGTCATAAAATTGATAAATGTCATTCGTTTCTTGTAAAAAATAACTTCACTATTATGATTAGTCTTTATAATTTTGTAAAAATTTAAAATCTAAAATTTTATTTATTAAAATATTACAAAATAATTTTAAATTTGTTGAACATATTATTTAACCTTGATATTAACAGTATAAAATGATTATTAATCTGAACAAAAATATTTCATTTCTTTTATTTGGTTTATTTTTTGTATTAAACCATCTTTGTGGTCAGACTAATGAAGATTGCCTCACCTGTCATGAAGACCCAGGTTTATCAAAAATTATACAGGGGAAAACAGTTTCTTTAAACGTAAACCAAAAGATTTTAAAGAAGTCTGTTCATAAAAATGTGACTTGTGCTGGATGTCATAAGGATGCTGCAGTAAGTGACTTTCCTCACTCTGAAAATCTAAAACCTGTGAATTGCAGTAATTGCCATTCTTCTGAGCAGGCACAATTTTATGCAGGAATTCACGGACAGGCATTGAAATTAAATGCACCCTATGCGCCTGATTGCAAGGAATGTCATGGTGCCCACGATATAATACCCCATTCTTCTCCTGAATCGCGTACTTATAAAATGAACATCCCTTTTTTTTTTTTTTTTTTTCATAAAGAGGGCGCTCCTGTAGCTCTTACCTATAATATTACTGAACATAATATCCTTGAAAATTACAGCGAGGGAATTCATGGCCAGGGTTTATTTAAAAAAGGTCTTATTGTAACTGCAGCATGCAATGATTGTCATGGGAATCATTTGATTTTACCTCATACGAGCCCTAATTCATCTATCTCTGCAAAAAACATTGCAGGCACTTGCATGAAATGCCATGCAAGGATTGAGGAAGTTCACAAAAAAGTTATTAAAAGAGAGTTATGGGAAAAGAAAGCCGGTGTTATTCCTGCTTGCACTGATTGTCATCCGCCGCATAAAGTAGATATTAAGAATATTGAGGTTACTATTTCAGATAGGGGATGTGTGAAATGCCATGAAAAGGACGATGTTCACAAAGAAGTTAATGGTAAAACAGTTTCTTTAAAGGTTAATAAATCAGATCTTGCAACGTCGGTGCATAAAAGCATATCATGTACAAAATGTCATACGGATGTAACCATAAGCCTGCAACGCCCCTGTGAGACTGCAAAAAAAGTTGACTGCTCCAATTGCCATATCGAAGCTTCTAACCTGTATTTAGAAAGCGGGCATGGGCAGGCTTATTTTAACAGTAAAGACAGGTTGCAACCTGTCTCTAACGCACCCTATTGCACTGACTGTCATGGAACTCATATTATCAAAACAAGATATGATGACACATCTCCAACTTACAGGGGTTCAATTCCCGAACTTTGCGGCAAATGCCACCGGACTAACGGTAAAGCTCTTGTTAATACAAATTTGAAAGAGCTTAATGCATTTTCTGATTATTCTTTAAGCGTTCATGGGAAAGGATTAAAAGAAAAAGGGTTATTAGTTAGCGCTGTGTGTACTGATTGCCACACTACTCATCATATAATGAAACAGGATGATGAGCGTTCTTCTGTCAACCCTGAAAATATCCCGACTACATGTGCTAAATGCCATAAAAGCATTTATGATGATTATATAAATAGTGATCACAATATCTCCAGAAATAACGAAAAGCAAAGATTCCCTACATGCACTGACTGTCATTCAGCTCACGTAATTTCCAGAATTGATAAAGATAAATTTATGACTGAGGTAACTCATCAATGCGGCTCCTGTCATAAAAAATTAGCTGAAACATACTCTGAGACATATCATGGAAAAGCATATCAGCTTGGTTACTTGCAGGCTGCCAGATGTTCCGATTGCCACGGCGCTCACAAAATTCTTAATGTAAAAAATCCTAATTCATTAGTAGGATATAAAAATATTGTATCTACATGTAAAAAATGTCATTCTGAGGCTAATCTTGCATTTACCGGCTACCTAACTCATGCTACTCATAACGATAATCCCGTTTTGTTTTATACCTTCTGGGGAATGACTTCACTCCTTCTCGGAGTGTTTGGTTTTTTTGGGCTTCATACACTTTTGTGGATACCGCGCTCCATTAAGGAAGCAAGAAAGAAAAAGAAGCATTCAGTTCCTGCAGGTAAAATAGATTATTATCGCCGCTTTACAAGAAGCCAGAGAGTAACACATATTTTTGTTATACTTAGTTTTATACTGCTGGCATTTACAGGAATGCTGCTTAAATTTTCCCACATGAAATGGGCAGGGTTTTTATCAAAATTTATTGGTGGAGTTCATATTGCGGGCAGTATCCACAGGTTTGCAGCTGTTATCACTTTTGGTTATTTTGCCTTCCATGTGTATTCATTGATTCGGATGAAAATAACTAAACGTATTTCATTTAAGGAACTTTTATTTGGCAAGAATTCGCTGATGTTTAATATGCAGGATGTAAAGGATTTCTGGGGAACAATGAAATGGTTCTTTGGCAAAGGACCTCGTCCTCAATATGGTCGCTGGACTTACTGGGAAAAATTCGACTATATGGCAGTTTTCTGGGGAGTTGCTGTTATCGGATTCTCAGGTTTAGTGCTTTGGTTTCCTGAGTTCTTTACAAAGTTCTTCCCCGGATGGGCTATTAATGTGGCTCAGATTATTCATAGTGATGAGGCTTTGCTTGCTGTTGGCTTTATTTTTACAATTCATTTTTTTAACACTCATCTGCGTCCGGAATCTTTTCCAATGGACACGGTTATATTTACAGGTCATGTACCACTTGAAGAATACAAAATAGACAGACCAAGGGAATATGAAGAATTGGAAAAATCAGGTAACCTGAAAAATGTTGTGGTCAATCAGGTGCTTACTCCTTCCTGGTTGAAAATTGTTAAAGTGTTTGGATTCCTTTTCTTAGCTCTCGGATTGATTCTGGTTGTTATGATAATTTATTCTTTACTCGTTGGGAAGTACTAAAACAATTGAAAAAGTATAATTGATAATTGACAATTTAAATTTTAACTCAAAATCAAAACTGATTACTGAAAGCTTAATAGAGATAACTATCTAACTTCTAATGTCTAACTTCTAACTTCTAATTATGAAATTACCCCGTTCTTATTACAACTACATTTCCTATCTTGGAACAATTACTGCTCTTATTGCTTGGCTGGCTTTAATATTCTTTTTTATTCAGATTTCTTTTTTTCACATAGGAAACGTTTACTTTGATTTGTTTGCTTATGTTGTTACTCCCTGTTTCTTGATTTTTGGATTAATTCTTATTCCTATCGGCATGTACAGAGAAAATAAAAAAATAAAAAAAGGTATTCCTTCTGCTAATGAAATGGTTTTGAAATTAAACCTGCGAGACCCTAAAACTTTAAATGCAATAGTAATTTTTTCTGTTGTAACGGTATTTTTTATTATTTTCACTATCACCGGAAGCTATCAGGGCTATCATTATACTGAGTCTGTAAAATTCTGCGGCACTCTTTGTCATAAGGTTATGGAGCCCGAATATGTCGCTTATCAGCATTCCCCTCATGCACGGGTTAAATGCGCCGAATGTCATGTTGGCGAAGGTGCTGATTTTTATGTAAAATCCAAAATGTCTGGTTTACGTCAGGTATTCAAATATATGCTTAATACATATCCACGTCCTATTCCTACACCTATCGAAAATCTCCGTCCTGCACGCGAAACCTGCGAAAAATGCCACTGGCCTCAAAAGTTTTATACAAACAATATCCGTAATGAAAAATATTATCTTGCTGATGAAGCCAATACTGAATGGAACCTGGTTATGAAAATGCGTATTGGCGCCGACCATTCTTCTCTTGGTAATACTGAAGGAATTCACTGGCATATAAACCCGGATGTTGAGATTGAGTATATGTCTGATGCTAAACGTCAAACTATTCCATGGGTAAAATATAAAAACAAAGCTACAGGCAAAGAATATATTTTTACTGACAGCGAAAATAAGGCTGCACAGAATAAGGATTCTTTAAACAAAATGGAACACCGCTCAATGGACTGTATGGATTGTCATAATCGTCCTTCTCATGAGTTTTTGGCACCATCTCATTATGTTAACCAGCTTTTTGCAGGAAACCAGATATCCAATTCAGTCCCATATCTGAAGACGGCTGCTATGGAAGCATTAAATAAGGATTATTCTACAAAAGACTCAGCATTTATGGGCATTAATAATAAAATGACCAGTTATTATAAAAAAAATCACCCTGATTTATATACAAAATATCAAAAAGAAATTAAAAATGCCATTGCTCAGGTTCAGAAAGCTTTTTCTGTCAATGTTTTTCCTGAAATGAAAGTGAATTACACCGTTTACCCAAGAAATATTGGTCATCTTGAAAATAACGGATGTTTCAGATGTCATGATGATAAACATAAATCTCCTGAAGGAAAAGTGATATCTAAGAGCTGCAGTATCTGCCACACAATTATCGCTCAGGGAAGAAAAGATTCAATTACTTATGCACCCATTAACGGAAATCTGAATTTTAAACACCCTGCAGATATAGGTGATGAATGGAAAACTACAAATTGTTCAGAATGTCATTTCAAACTATATTAATTTTCAGAAATATTATTTTATTACTTTAAATTAATAAAGAATTTACAGGCGTTATTATTTAAGCGAAAAAATAAGATTCAAAGGAGCTTATTTTCAGATTTCAAGAAAATTCTAATATAAAATACCACTGACAACTGATAACTATGGACTTTGGTCATTTGTCTGTGGACTATTTCTTTACTGCATCCTCCATTAACACTTCATAAACATATCCTGCTCCGATGTTTTTATCTAAAACTATTTTCCCTTCAATAGTAATGATATCACCAACTTTAACTTCTATATCTGATGAAGCAGTTAAGTCAAAAACACCATTGTATTCAGTTCCATCCTGGATATGGAACCAGTTTTTATTTAATACAGATGGGGTGAATTTTACAACTTGTCCTTTTATTTTCACCACTTTACCAGCATAGCTTTTTTTATCAGCATATAATTTAGCAATAGTAATTCCGTCTTTAATAGGTTCAATTTTTATATCTTTTCTTTCTGATTTAGTCATAGCAGCATGTGGCTTTGCAGCAGAATCAGTTTTTTGTGCAATTATGGGTTCAGTGCTTATGCTTTCAAGTAAAACAACTGATGGAAAAACTCTTTTTAATTCTTTGCTTTCAAAATTCTTCATTTGAAAACCACCTTCATAATAATAAGTTCCACCCATCTTTGGCTGCATAGAAGTAGTTGCAATCCATTGTTCACTGTCATTTTCTTTTACCAGCATAATAGTGTATTTGGTAGTTTGCAAAATCTCCTTAACTACAACTTTGTGTATGCCTGATTGATTAACATCTAAAGGTTTCAAATCCTGACCAGAGTGACAAGCTGTCATTACAGCAATTATGTATATTATGACAAAAAATTTCTTCATTTTATTTGTATTTTAAATTTAGAAATAATAATAAATCTGAGAGCAAAACTACAAAAAAAGTTGATTAAAAATTTTCTATTTTAAATTAATAAGAAAAAAAGCCGATGAGTTAATGCTCACCGGCTTTATTAAGAATATCTTTTTAGAATCTAATATTGTAAAGCTTCTAATGAATTCTTTAAAAGAGCTATTGTAAAATCAGGATTATGAACACCATCGCTGCGATCTCCATAAATAAATCTGAAGTTATAACATGCCTTTGCCTGTTTGGCTGTCATTTTTATCGGTTTTGTGCTGCTTGCTTTCCATAAATGAGTAGTTGCATCATACCAGCCTTTGGTAACAATAATTGTTTCAATTTGGGTCATTAAAGCTTGGATTGCAGTTTGTGTATCATCTACCTTTGTAAGCATTTGTGCTGCTGTCTTACCATCATGACATCCTGAAGGAGTACAGCCGGTTATATTTATTGTCCTTGTACCTT
>CAZMDE010000140.1:0-1149 GCA_964564355.1 uncultured Bacteroidales bacterium
CTGTGTTATTTATGCAAAAATACAATCTAAAAGCGAATCACAACTGTTGATTCAATCGTATATACTGATAGTGCCCTGTGTTATTTATGCAAAAATACAATCTAAAAGCGAATCACAACTCTACAATTAAAGGTTGTATTTTCTCTGATCCTGTGTTATTTATGCAAAAATACAATCTAAAAGCGAATCACAACAGCGGCTGAAAACAACACCGCCAATGGTGCCTGTGTTATTTATGCAAAAATACAATCTAAAAGCGAATCACAACTAGTCTGGTTTAGCAAATATCATAAGATTTCCTGTGTTATTTATGCAAAAATACAATCTAAAAGCGAATCACAACAATTATAGTAATACCAATTTTATATTAAATCCTGTGTTATTTATGCAAAAATACAATCTAAAAGCGAATCACAACTGCTCATGGGGTTACCATTTAGCTTGTCAACCTGTGTTATTTATGCAAAAATACAATCTAAAAGCGAATCACAACTAATTAATGACGATGACAGTATTGTGGCCACCTGTGTTATTTATGCAAAAATACAATCTAAAAGCGAATCACAACAAGCTGTGTATCGGTGAAATGATTCTGTGCCTGTGTTATTTATGCAAAAATACAATCTAAAAGCGAATCACAACGCTTACCTGGGTGTTCCCTCTGCTGATTTGCCTGTGTTATTTATGCAAAAATACAATCTAAAAGCGAATCACAACTGCTATTAAGGAAAAAATTATTTTCAGCGAAGGCATCGCTTGGGAGCGATGCCTTCGCAATCCAAACTCCGAGTTATGTTCTAAAAAAGCAAAAAGTTTAAATAAAAAAATTATCCTTAATAATTCACAAAATTGGGGCTAAAGCCCAACAATCGTGGGTTATCAGTTACCTCGACCAAAAGGACGGAGCTAATCATAACATTGAAAATAAACATAACAACAAAATTTATGAATTAATCAGGTTATAATTATGATGATGAGTAATAAAATATTTATTGTGATTTATATAAATATGTCAATGAACAATAATAGGGTAAATATAATTAAAATAATATGACAAAATTCAGAAGAATATAATTTTGTTATATAAAGAATTAATAACAAAAAGATGTGTGCATAGACAAGTTGAAGAAAGGAGAGGGAAATGGATGG
>CAZMDE010000140.1:1249-4309 GCA_964564355.1 uncultured Bacteroidales bacterium
TTTTAAGAACCTCACCCTGCCCAAATTAGTAGTGAGTAGTGAAACAATTTAATTTACGAGGTACGAGGTACGAAGGCTGTAAGCAACAGAGCGAGGAATGATAAATTAATTTTTAGGTTTTAGGTAGTAAGCCGAGAGTAGCGGCGGTTTTGAGCATAAATTGAAATGCTTCGTTATAATCATTTTTTATCTCACCATTAAGAATTGCTTCGCGAATAGCATCTTTAATAATTCCAACCTGCTTAGAAGGACTGATACCGAATGTTTCTATTATTATTTCTCCTGTTATAGGAGGCTGCCAGTTGCGAATCTTATCTTTTTCTTCAATTTCTTTCAGCTTAAAACGGACGAGTTCAAAGTTCTTCAGATATCGTTTGACTTTTTCATCATTCTTAGATGTAATGTCAGCTTCGCAAAGCATCATCAGGTCATCTATATCATCACCAGCATCAAATAACAATCTTCGGACAGCGGAATCGGTAACTTCATCAGTTGCAAGAATAATAGGTCTTAGATGTAATAAGACGAGCTTCTGCACATATTTCATTTTCTCATTCAAAGGTAATTTAAGCTGTTTGAAAATACCTGGCACCATCTTAGATCCTTTGAAGTCATGATTGTGAAAAGTCCAGCCAGTCTTCTCGTCAAATCTTTTTGTAAGTGGTTTTGCAATGTCGTGAAGGAGGGCAGCCCATAAGAGCCAAAGTTCGGAGTTCGGAGTTCGGAGTTCGGAGTTTTGAGATTGTTTTTTTGAGACATTGTCGAGGACTTCGAGGGTGTGATAGAAATTATCTTTATGAGAAAATGTGAAACATTTATCACGAGCAGAAGTTAAATGTTTCACATTGAAAGTTTCAACACCTCTTAGGTTTGCAAGCTGAGGGAAAAAAATCTGCAATAAGCCAGTTTCAAGAAGCAGCTTAAATCCAACAGAAGGTTTAGGGGAAAGAATTATTTTATTAAGCTCGTCAGTGATACGTTCAGCAGAAACAATTTTTAAGCGTTCGGCATTTCTGCGGATTGAAGCATAAGAATCTTCTTCGATAGAAAAGCCTAATTGCGTAGCGAAACGTATAGCCCGAAGCATTCTTAGCGGGTCGTCAGAAAAGGTTATATCAGGGTTTAGAGGGGTTCGAATAATCTTTTTCTCTAAGTCGCCAATGCCATCAAAGGGGTCAAGCAACTGACCGAAGTTACTATTATGAAGACTAACGGATAAAGCATTTATAGTAAAGTCGCGTCTAAGCTGGTCGTCTTTAATAGAGCCATCTTCAACAATTGGTTTACGTGAATCATTCCTATATGATTCTTTTCTTGCACCAACAAACTCAATCTTATA
Source organism: uncultured Bacteroidales bacterium (assembly GCA_964564355.1). Taxonomy (GTDB): domain Bacteria; phylum Bacteroidota; class Bacteroidia; order Bacteroidales; family JAGODS01; genus CAZMDE01. The sequence goes on from CAZMDE010000140.1 coordinate 2,589, forward strand.
ATTATCGTAGATTAACATTGCAGTGCCAAAATTTTTAAATACAGCAACATTGTCAATACCGAGCTTCTCTCCTACTTTGCGTGCAAGCTCAATGCCACTGCCTTCAATGACAATGTCAATATCAGTAGAATCTCTTTTTAAAATTAAATCTCTAACATAGCCTCCAATAATAAAAGCGGGAGCATTCATTTCCCGGGCTATGTCAGAAATAGCTGTAAAGATAGTCGTAAGTCGGTAGTCGGTAGTTGTTAGTAATTGGTTCAAATTAGTTATTAGTTATGAGTTATTAGAGACTTTGTTGAATAAATACAAATAAAAAACTTAACCACAAAGAACACAAAGGACAACGCAAAGTAACACAAAGTAAATAAAATTTAAATTATCATTCAAAATAAGGTTCTTTATTTAAATAATTATTAATTTATTGACAGGCATTAATTACTTTCTTACTGTTTTGAAGTCACCACGTTCACTGATTTTGATGATAGTAGAGGCTTTGTGGCTGACATTACCCTGACCATATTTTACAACATAATCAACTTTACTTATTATTTCTTTTGAAATCTTGCTGAAAGTCAAAGGTGTCTCTTCCCCAGAAATATTAGCAGAAGTAGAAACAACAGGTTTATTAAAAATATTTAATAACCTTCTACAGAATTCTTCATTAACAATTCTGATAGCAATACTTCCATCTTTAGCAATTACATTTTTCGCAAGATTTTTAGCGCGGGGGAAAATAATTGTCAAAGGGTTTTCATATTTATTAATAAGGTCTAAAGCAAAAGGTGGTACTTTCTCTACAAATTTATCAAGCATGAGAATATCATCAAGTAAAATGATAAGACTTTTAGTTTCTTCTCTTTTTTTAATTTTGAAAATTCTCTGAACAGCTTTTTGATTAGTAGCATCACAACCAATACCCCAAACTGTATCAGTAGGGTAAAGTATTATTCCACCTTTTTTAAGAACTTTATAACACTGTTCTATATCGTTTTCCATAATTCGATTATCAGATTATCAGATTTGTCAGATTTGTCAGATTTATAAGATTCATAATATTATCATATTTATAAGATTGAAAAATACATTAAAATTCTTCATTTAATTTTATCAATTAATTGTTCTGACTTAATGTTGTAAGCGCATTTAAAATGTTTTTCGGGGCATTTTTTAAAACCATGCAATCCACAGGGACGGCAGGGAATTATTTCCTGTATCTCCACGATGAAAGACTTTTCGGACAAAGGACCAAAACCGAATGAAGGAACCGTTGAACAAAAAATTGCAGTAACAGGAGCATTAACAGAAGAAGCAATATGTAAAGGAGCAGAGTCATTAACATAATTCATAGTTGCATCCTTCATCAAAGCTGCTGTTTGCAAAAAGCTCAATTTTCCTGCAAGATTATACATTCTTATAGTTCCAAGTTTTAAAATTATATTATTACATAAATCTGAATCCGATTTACCGCCGAGCAAAATAATATTAAATTCTGAAGGAATTTTGTTTATAAATTCCACCCACTTCTCCAGAGGGTATTGCTTGGTAAACCAAACAGAAGCAGGAGCAATGCAGATATATCTGTTATGCTTAAATTGTTTTGTGGATTCAACATCTTTTAAAGATGGGTATAATTTTACTAATTTGGTAATTTGGTAATTTGGTAATTTGGTAATTTGATGATTTGATGATTTGGTAATTTGATGATTTGGTAATTTGGT
>CAZMDE010000140.1:4409-6777 GCA_964564355.1 uncultured Bacteroidales bacterium
ATTTGGTAATTTGATGATTTGATGATTTGGTAATTTGATGATTTGGTAATTTGGTAATTTGATGATTTGATGATTTGGTAATTTGATGATTTGATGATTTGGTAATTACTTTAATTAAAGACAGGTTGCGGTCGGCTTCATGAAGATTACTATCAATCAGGTGCTTTACTTTGTTTGTAAATAAGAAAGAGAAAGGGTTTTTGCTGAAACCTATTTTAATTTTTGCATGTGATAAGGCTGTTATTATACCTGTAGAAGCAAATCGCTGAACATTAATCACGCAGTCATATTTTTCATTTCTTATCTTCTGAATAATCTTAATATAATTTTTGTATTTATCATTCTTTTTATCCCATACAATAAGCTTGTTAATATAAGGATGTCCATCAAGCAAATCCTCGTTACCCTTTCTAAGCAAGAAATCTATAGAAACATTTTCGATAGAATTATGTAATGCTTCAATAATGGGTGTAGCGAGAATTACGTCACCAATGAAGGCTGTTTGTATGATTAGGAAGTGTTTCAAGTTTTGTGAATTAATAGTACACTGATCTATTAAGATTATTATGATTAATTAAGATAATAATATGTTTTAATTAATACAATTATTATAAATATCCACGAATTGATTTCCTACAATTTCCATGCTGAATTTTTTTGTTGCATATTCTCTTAAATCTTCTTTACTATATTTTTTATAATCATCCATCATTTTTAAAATTGCATTTAACAAAGCATCTTCATCGCCTGCTTTTACAAGAATACCAAATTTATCTGTAACATGTTCAGCAATGCCGCCAACATTGCTTGAAATAACCGGGACACCACAAGACAAACTTTCATTTATAACAACAGGCATGTTCTCGTAATTGCTAAACATCACCAGAAAATCAGACACCTGAATAGCTTTTGCAAGAGCATTGTCAACAAGCAAACCATCAAAAAATGCAAATTTATCATTTATACCAAGTTCTTCAGCATATTTCTCAAGCTTAGTTTTATCAATACCATCACCAATTAATCTTAATTCAAAATCCTGCCTTATTTCTGATAATCTTTTAATAACTCTTAATATACCCGAAATATTCTTTGATTTGTCCTCGAAGCATGAAATGTGGATAATCTTTATGATTTCGGATTGCGGATTGCGGAATGCGGATTTAGCTTCCGGAAAAAACAAATCAGTGTCAACTGCATTCGGGATAATAAAATAAGAATCATTTTTCAGATTATGCTTTAACATAGCTTCTTTAAGATTAGAGGTAACAGTAGTAAGAGCAGAAGCATTTTTAACAATTAATTTTGTGATAATTTTTCTGACAAAACCTTTATAGGAATTTGTAAGAGGCAAATATCTTGACCAATGTTCTGTAATAATATAAGTAATATTACGGAATTTATTGAGAAACAAAGCCAGCAAACCAGCTCTTGTCAGAACATTTACATGAATAATATCAGGGGTTCCTGATTGTTTTATTAAATATTTATACCCTAAATAATTGCATTTAATATATCTGTAACAATTGAGAATTGGGAATGGAGAATTGAGAATTGATTTTTTATAATAAACTCTCAGGACATGAATGTTATTTTCAATTTTATAATCTAATTCATACTTTCTATTGGTTTGCTCATCAGGATAAATAAACAAAACACTTACTTTGCAGAATTTAGAGACAGCCAAAGCATGCCTCTCAATAAACAATCCGAGCATCGGGTCGAATTTATTCGGATACCAGCGAGCCAGGAAAAAGACATGCATACAACAATTGATAATTGATAATTGACAATTGATAATTTATAAAATTATCTGTGCATCTTAAACCAAATCACAGCAAATACAGCTATAAAAACAAATGGTAAGACTAATAATACTCTCTTAGTATCTCTTTTAATTAAGTTATTGCAATCGGAAATTTTAGAACCAGCTTCAGAATCATTGGGCTTACATAATAAAGCCTGTTCATACATTTCTTTAGCAGATTTGAAAAGGTCAATCTTGAAAAAGTCATTTCCTCTTCTTATAAAATCAATGTAATCGCTATCTTCCATATTTGTAGATTTAAAGATTATCAGATTATCAGATTATCAGATTATCAGATTATCAGATTATCAGATTATCAGATTGACTGATAACAGAATTAATAAATATAAAGCTTTAATATTTGAGGACAAATTTATTAAAAATTAGTTGACAGAGAAATTTATTTAAAGGTCCAGCCAATGGCAACAGCAGCCATAGGGATAAATGCTTTATCAGCAATTATAGGAATATCCTTATAATTAAGAATTGATAACATAGGAGTAAAGCCAATACGGTAAAACAAAGCACCGTCAGTAACCTGGTGTCTGAAACTAATATGAGTAT
>CAZMDE010000141.1:0-6763 GCA_964564355.1 uncultured Bacteroidales bacterium
CACTTGAAAAAGCAGGCGAGCTTGTGAGAATTAAGGAATATGTCAACCCTAAACTCGAAATATCCGAGATAACCGACAGAATTTCAAAAGCTAAAGGACCAGCATTGTTATTTGAAAACACAGGAACTGACTTTCCTTTGCTCATAAATGCTTTTGGCTCTGAAAAAAGAATGTGCATGGCTTTAGGTGTCAGCAATCTTGATGATATAGGTAAGGAAATTGAATCCCTCTTGTCTCAGTTAACACAGCCTAAGGAATCGTTTTTCGATAAATTAAAAATGCTTCCTATGCTGAGAGATATTTCCCGGTTTATGCCTAAAATAAAGAAGGGCAGGGGAGAATGTCAGCAGGTTATTATGCAAACTCCTGATATCACTAAGCTTCCTGTCTTGACCTGCTGGACCCATGATGGAGGTCCTTTTATTACCTTGCCTGTGGTTCATTCCAAAAATCCTGATACTGGAATTCGTAATGTCGGTATGTATCGCATGCAGGTTTTCGATAAGGATTTGACTGCAATGCATTGGCATCTGCACAAAGGCGCTGGTGAGCATTATGTCAGGTATCACGCTTTGGGCAAAAAGATGCCTATGGCTGTCATTCTTGGAGGTGACCCGGTTTATACGTATGTTGCCACTGCTCCTTTGCCTGATAATTTTGACGAATATATGCTTGCCGGCTTTCTGCGTAAGAAGCCTGTGAATCTTGTCAAATGTATTACCAATGAGCTTGAAGTGCCTGCTGATGTTGACTTTGTTATTGAAGGTTATATTGACACTGAAGAGGAGCTGATAATGGAAGGTCCTTTTGGCGACCATACCGGCTATTATTCCCTCGCTGACCTATATCCTAAGTTTCATATTACCTGCATCACTCATCGCAGGGATGCAGTTTATCCTGCTACTATCGTTGGAATACCTCCCCAGGAAGATGCTTACATCGGAAAAGCAACTGAAAGAATATTTCTTACTCCTATGAAAATGTCCGTTGCACCTGAGATACACGACATAAACATGCCAGTAGAAGGCGTTTTTCATAACATAGTAATATTAAGCATAAAGAAGAAATACCAAGGTCAGGCTCTCAAAGTGATGAACTCTCTCTGGGGTGCCGGCCAGATGATGTTCAATAAAATTATGATTGTTGTTGATTCAACTGTGGATGTATCCGATTATATGGCTGTTGCCCGCGCTGTTTCTGATAATGTCAATCCTTTAAATGATATAATATTCAGCAAAGGTCCTCTTGATGTTCTCGACCATTCTGCTGATAATTTTGCTTTTGGCTCTAAAATGGGTATTGATGCAACTGTTAAGAACATTGAGGAAATGCACTCTGAATGGTTTTTAAATAATGATTTTTCAATAGATAGGAAATCAGTTTTAAATAATTATCCTGAAGTAAAAGCTATCAATGATGAATTACTAAAGAGCGGTTTGTCAGTTGTGTTTTTATCTGTAGAGAAAAACAGGAAGAACCATATTCAGCAGCTTAATACAGACCTCCTGCAAAAAGGATTAATTAAAAACATAAGGTTCATCATTTACCTTGAACATATATTTGACATTTCCGACATTCCAAATATTGTCTGGCGCTTTGCAAATAACATTGACCCTAAAAGAGATGCATATTTTGCAAAGAATACAGATAAATCTGAAAAATCTGACGAATCTGACAAATCTTATAATTGTATTGCATTCGACGGTACCCGTAAGACAAAAGAATTTGATAACTTCCCCCGCGACTGGCCCAACATAATTGTTATGGACGATGAAACTATTAAAGCAGTTGATGAAAAATGGTCTAAACTCGGCTTATGTCCCCTTATCCCATCCCCATCTCTCAAATACAAAACCCAGGTCTATAAAGGTGGTGTTATAAGCAAATCTTGAAGTAGTTCCTGTTTTATTATTGATTGATACTCCATCGGTTTACCATTGATAGTTCATTGGTGAACCATTGATAAACCTCCCTACCATTACAGGAGCATTCCCATACCATTAACGGTAAATAAATGGACTGTTTTCCTTCAATTATCTGAACTTATCCCTAAGGTCCATCATCGGCTTTTCAAAATATTTATAAAGCAGGGTGGAGAAAACTATTACAGCAAACAGAAAAATAAAATACAGAGTCCACGCAGACTGATTATCATGAGGCGGGAAGTTTGTATTCAGCACCTCTGATATAAGAGCTAAATTCAGCAAGTACATCGAGTAAGAAATAAGGCTGATATGTGTGAATATTCTTACAAGTATTTTCGGTCCTTTCTTTATGCTGCTGAATTTAGGCAATAGCAGGAAGCAGCCTAAACTTTGTGCTATCATATGGAACACCTTAGTAGAAAAAGCATTGGTCGGCCAGTTAGAATAAAGAATAACGTACGAGATAATAATGCCAATAATAAAGCTAATATTTCTGCTTTTGTACCAGAAATCAGGATAACGGTAGTATAAATAAGCAGCTAATACGCCGAAAGCAATGCTGTCTAATCTGTAAATAACTACTTTGTAAATCTTCACTTCCAGCCAGAATTTATCCACATCAAATCCTGATGCAATAAAGAATCTCAGAAGAAATGGTATTAGAAAAAGTATAAATATTGCAATAAGAAAAATAACATTCTTTTTTACTTTAGCCCTTTTAAAAACAAAATAGCTTATACCCAGGATAACAGGGAAAATCAGGTAGAACCACTCCTCTATGCTTAAGCTCCACGATTCCCAGAAGAACCCGTAAAATGGTCCTGAGAAATTCTGCAGGAATAGAAAAAACTTCCAGTTGAATTGTGAAAAGTCTTCCTTTATAATTCCAAAATAAACTACAATAATATTGAGTATTAATACAAGATAATAATTTGGCAGAGTCCTGAACCATCGCCTTATCCAGAATTGATAAATGGTTTTTATTCCGAATGATTCAGTTTTATTATACAGCTTGATAAGTATGCCTCCTATCAGGAATCCGCTGAGAACAAAGAACAGCTCTACTCCATCAATAAGCTTTATCCACGGGAAAGCAGTGTCAACATTCCTTAGCATCACGCCATGCACAATAACAACAAAGATTATCGCAAGCGAACGCATTATATCCAGCCCGAAAACTCTGTTTTCATAATCCGGATTTAACCGGAAAATATTTAGAATCTTAATTATTTTCAAGATCAGGTTCGGAGTTTGAAATTTGTAGTTCTTAATTCGTGTAATTCGACTTAATTCGTGTAATTAGTATTTTTAAATAACAATATTGACAATTTTATTCTGAACAATTATTACTTTTTTGGGTGTCTTTCCTTCCAGCCACTTCTGCGATTGTTCTGCTGATAGTGCTGCTTTCTCAATTTCAGGAACTAGCATATCAACAGGCAGTTCAAGGTTAAACCTCATCTTCCCGTTAAAGGAAACAGGATAAGAGAAAGTATTCTCTGCAAGGTATTCCTCATTATATACAGGAAAAGCAGCTTTTGTAATACTTTCCTTGTATCCGAGCGAAGACCATAACTCTTCTGAAATATGAGGAGCATAGGAGGATAACAGAATTGTGAGAGGTGTCAGAATGCCTCTTTTATTACACTTTAGGTCAGTAAGCTCATTTACACAAATCATGAATGTGCTTACTCCGGTGTTGAAAGAATAGCGCTCAATATCTTCCTGCACTTTTTTGATTGCTTTGTGCAATGCCTTTAATTCACTCTTCACAGGCTCTTCATCTGATACAATAAAATTATTATTTGAATCATGGAATAGTCTCCATAGCTTTTTCATAAACCTGAAAACGCCCTCAATCCCATTTGTATCCCATGGCTTATGCTGCTCAAGTGGACCGAGGAACATTTCGTATAATCTCAAAGTGTCTGCTCCGTATTTGTCAATCAGCTCATCAGGATTAACAACATTGTATTTTGATTTTGACATCTTGTCAATCTCGTGTCCGCATATATATTTCGCATCCTCTAGCACAAACTCAGCATCAGCAAAGTCAGGCCTCCATTTTCTGAATGCATCTGTATCAAGAACATCATTATCTACCAGATTCACATCTACATTCAATGTTGTAACATCATAATCTTTCCTAAGATTATGAGAAACAAACTTATTTGTCCCTTTAATTCTGTAAACCATATTTGACCTTCCTTGTATCATACCCTGGTTAATGAGCTTTTTGAAAGGCTCATCTTTCACAGTCAAGCCTATATCATAAAGAAATTTATTCCAGAACCTTGCATACATAAGATGTCCTGTAGCATGTTCTGCTCCGCCAATATAAAGGTCAACATTTTCCCAATATTGGTTTGTCTCTTTTGAGAAGTATTCTTTGTCGTTTTGCGGGTCCATATATCTCAGGTAATATCCGCTTGAGCCTGCAAACCCCGGCATTGTATTTGTCTCTAATGTATAGCCCTCTTTCGTTTTCCAGTTCTTAGCCCTTGCCAGCGGAGGCTCTCCTGTTTCAGTAGGAAGGAATTTGTCCACTTCAGGAAGCTCAAGCGGCAGTTCGCTTTCATTGAGAGGGTAGGGGATTCCTTCTTTATAGTATATCGGGAATGGCTCACCCCAGTATCTCTGCCTGCTGAATATAGCATCCCTCAGCCTGTAATTTACAGTTCCGTAACCTATCTTTTTCTCCTCTATATGCCTTATCATTGTGCTGATAGCTTCCTTTACATTGAGTCCATTAAGGAAATCTGAATTGACCATTTGTCCATCCTTTGCATCGAACGATTCAACGCTGATATCACCTCCCATGACCACTTCCTTTATAGGCAAACCATAATGCTTAGCAAATGCATAGTCCCTGCTGTCGTGCCCGGGTACTGCCATAATGGCGCCTGTTCCGTAGCCTGCAAGCACATAATCTGCAACCCATATCTGCATCTCCTGCCCTCCAATAAAAGGATGCATGCAGTATGCTCCTGTAAATACTCCCGAAACAGTTTTTACATCCGACTGCCTTTCTCTCTCTGAACGGTTCTTTGCTACATTTACATATTTCATCACAGTTTCCCTGTGATCAGGAGGCGTAATCTTTTCTATCAATTCATGCTCAGGTGCTAAGACCATGAATGTTGAGCCAAACAATGTATCTGGACGGGTTGTGAATATCTCAAGTTTGTCTTCAAAGCCTTTTATGTCAAAATAAACCGTAGATCCTTCAGACCTGCCGATCCAGTTTCTTTGCATTTCTTTTAGAGACTCAGTCCAGTCAAGCGTATCCAGGCCTGCGAGCATTCTGTCAGCATAAGCAGTTATCCTGATAAACCACTGTTTCATGTTTTTCCTTTCAACAGGGTGATTGCCTCTTACAGAAAAGCCTCCGGCTACTTCGTCATTGGCAAGCACAGTGCCAAGGTCAGGGCACCAGTTAACTATGCTCTCAGATAAATAGGCAAGACGGTAATGCATTAGAATATCCTGTTTCTGCTTTTCGCTCATAGCTTTCCATTCGGAAGCAGAAAATATATCATTTAAACCTCGCAGGTTTTCGAAACCTGCGAGGTTTTTATTACCATTAGCTTCAAATTCTTTAATAAGCTTATCAATGCTTTCAGCTTTGTCAGTCTTTTTATTAAACCAGGACTTATAGAGTTGTATGAAGGTCCATTGTGTCCATTTATAATATTTAGGGTCGCAGGTTCTCACTTCCCTGCTCCAGTCGTATGAAAAGCCAAGTTTGTCAAGCTGCTCCCTGTACCTGTTAATGTTCTGCTCTGTTGTAACTGCCGGATGCTGGCCTGTTTGAATGGCATACTGTTCTGCAGGAAGCCCGAATGCATCGTAACCCATAGGGTGCAGTACATTAAAGCCTTTCAGATTTTTATATCTTGAATAAATATCAGATGCTATATATCCAAGCGGATGCCCTACGTGAAGTCCGGCTCCTGATGGATAAGGAAACATGTCAAGCACATAGAACTTGGGCTTGCTTTTATCAATATCTACTTTACAGGTCTTGTTATCAACCCAGTATTTCTGCCATTTCTTCTCTATTTCCCTGTGATTATAGTCCATATTTTATTTACGATTTATGATTGCGAAATTAGTAAAATTATATTTGTTTATTTATTCACTCATTCAATAAGTAAAAGAGAGAATGATATTGAAGGTAGTTAATTTTTATGGTTGAGATAATTCATAAGCAAAGTTTTTGTTGAAGGATATTTCATCAGTTGGTCGTGATAAAAAGAAATCTGAGAGGCAGGTGTATGTGAGATAAGGTTGTTCTTTTCGAGGGGGTCGGATGAAATGTCATAAAGCTCTTCTGTCAATCTGTTATGTTTTGTATGCAGGAGATATTTATGATTTCCCTGTAATAATCCGAGTCCGACGAACATAGTGTTATAGTCAACCTCATTATAGTTCTGCATAAAGATCACCCGTGTTGTGTCAACAGGCAAGGTAACGGGAGAACCAGTTAATTCCTTTCTGAAAGAGTTAAAGCGGGTATCATCCCAGATACCGAGCAATTCCATAACTGTTGGCACTACATCAATATTTGAAAGGGTGACATTTTGATTAGCCCGGGCTGCAAGATAACTCTGCATGAGCTTATTATTATTTTTAGTGAGAGCATCAGGAATATATATCCAGGCGGGAACCTGAGCTTCTTCATTATAGAAGGTATGAAGGTGACCTGAGTATCCGTGTTCATTTTGTGCTTCTCCGTGGTCGGAGGTAAACAGAATAATAGTATTATCCAGAAGGTTCAAACTTTTAAGAGCATCAATTATTCTGCCCATCTGATGGTCCAATGCATGTGTGGAAGC
>CAZMDE010000142.1:0-3826 GCA_964564355.1 uncultured Bacteroidales bacterium
CCTGCAAGTATCCACATCAGATTAAAGTGAAAGAAACCTGTTCTATAGGTTATTTCTTTCCATGATACCAGAACTGAAAGCAATCCGAGAAAAACAGTGAGAGCAATCAGTAGCAAGCTTAACCCGTCAAGAGAAAAATGCAATGATATTCCGAATTGACTTATCCATTCATGCTGATAATCTATGAGCCAGTTTGATAATTGATAATTGATAATTGATAATTGATAATGAGTTATCCAGATTGATATGATGATAATAAAATCAATTCCTAATGCAAGTAAAGATATAACCCTTGGCAGGTAATTATTATATCTTCCGCTTATCCAGGCAAGAATCCCTCCAGTCAGTAATATTATTATCAAAAGCAGTAATATCATAATGAAGATTAATTTTATTTTGAGTTAAACGAGTATTATTAAAGTTAATATTATTATTATTCCGATTACAATGCCGGTGACATAGTTTCTGATTAGTCCTGTCTGTGTTTTTGCAAATATCTTGTTCAAAGATCTGCTGACAGAGGAAATGCCATTTATGAAATAATCTATAAAATCGTTTTTGTTTATCTCTGAAAAATAAACGATAGGCTTTACAATTATGTCATTATATAGTTTGTCGAAACCGAATCCGGAGTTTAGGAATGGAGAATTGAGAACGGAGAACTGAACCTTGCTCAAAACACCCTTATGCTTGATAAATATTATATAAGCAAGATAAACGCCTGAGAGGGCTATAAGAGAGGTGAGAATTTGAAGTATCAGCTCATAGTGCTCTCTTTCGGGAATGAGCTTAACTTCAGGAAGCGTGTTTTTCATGAAGCCTGAGAAGAGATGGAGATTTCCCAGAGAATTGGGCAGCTCAATGAAGCCACCGGCAACTGACAAAACAGCGAGTATTACTAGGGGGTAAGTCATTATCTTTCCGGGTAAGTAATGAACATGGGTTTTCTCTTCGCCGAAGAAAGTGAGAAATATCATCCTGAAGCTGTAGAAGGCAGTTATGAAAGCTCCAATTACAGCCCCTGCCCAGAGAAGCACACTTCCGCTGCTGCTGTCGAAAGCATCCCACAGGATAGTATCCTTGCTGTAAAAACCTGCTGTGACAAGTGGTAATGCAGCCAGTGAGGCAGAGCCAATTAGGAAGGTCCAGTAGATAAGAGGTATTTTATTCTTCAGTCCACCCATCTTAAACATATCCTGCTCATGATGGAGAGACATGATAACTGCTCCTGCACCAAGGAAGAGCAGAGCCTTGAAGAAAGCATGAATCATGAAATGGAAAACACCTGCAGAGAAAGCACCCACTCCGAGAGCAAGAAACATATAGCCTATCTGGCTGATGGTGGAGTAAGCAAGCACACGTTTGATATCCCTCTGGGTTATAGCAGAGAAGCCTGCAATAAGCAAAGTGAGAGTTCCAATTACAGCTATTACTGACATTGTCAATGGGCTCAGTGTGAAAATCACATTTAGCCTTGTTATAAGATAAACTCCTGCAGTTACCATAGTGGCAGCATGTATGAGAGCGCTGACAGGCGACGGACCTGCCATTGCATCAGGAAGCCAGGTCTGGAAAGGCAATTGCGCTGACTTTCCGAGTGCTCCTCCCAGAAGCATAAGAGCAGTAACTGTAGCTATCGTAGAGCCGGCAGACCATAGCAACGGAGCTTTTGTCATTATCTCCTGTATATTCAGAGTCCCGAAGGTCCAGAAAAGAATGAAGATAGCAATGAGCATGGTTGTATCGCCAATGCGGGTGATGATGAATGCCTTTCGTGCTGCATAATTGTTTTCAGGAGCTTTATAGAAGAAACCAATTAAAAGATAGCTGCAAAGACCAACGCCTTCCCAGCCAAGATAAAGCAAAACAAGATTGTCGGCAAGAACCAGCGTAAGCATAGAACCGACAAAGAGATTCATATAAGTAAAGAAGCGGGAATAACCCTCTTCTTCACGCATGTATTCCACGGAATAAAGGTGAATGAGGAAGCCTACGAAGGTTATTATAAATATAAATGCCAATGATAATGAATCAAGTCGAAATGCTATGTCTGCCTTAAAACCGGCTGTTTCCATCCATACCCATATACTTTGTGTTATGCTGCCTGAGGGTGGGGGAGAGCTAAGAAAATTATAACCTATCAGAATGGTAAATAATGCAGACAAGCCTATTGTTCCAGCACCTATAATAGCAGTGAGGGTTTTGGAAAACCTGCCTCCAAATATTGCCAGGATTATTGTTCCTGCAAAGGGGAGGGCGGGGATTAATATTAGTTCGTAGTTCATAGTTAATAGTTCATAGTTTTCAGTTGTCAGTAATCAGTTTTCAGTTTTTAAATTAGCACATTATCATATTAGCATATTATCAAATTGAATTTATCCTTTCATCTTGTTAATACTGTCTGAATCCACTGTTTTAAAATGGTGGTACATTTGCAGAATAAGTGCAAGGCCGACAGATACTTCAGCAGCAGCCATAGTAAGTATGAAAATAAACATTACCTGACCATCGGGCTGAAGCCAGCGCTGTCCGGCAAAAACAAAAACCATACCAGCACTGTTAAGCATTATTTCAATGCTCATCAGCATAAAAATAACATTCCTGCGGACAAGGACACCTATCAATCCCAGGAAAAACAGTATTCCTGCTAATACCAGACAATTTTCTAAGGGAACGGTTATCATTAATAAGTTATAAGTTATAAGTTATGAGTTATGAATTATGAAATAGTCGTTAGTATTTAGTTATTAGTAAGTATAATTTTAATTCTCAATTCTCAATTCTCCATTTTCAATTATTTAAGAATCTATGCGTGACTTTCTTTTTCTGCCTGCCTAAATGATATGCTCCGACAATGCCGGAAAGCAAAAGCATACCAGACAGTTCAACTCCGAGCACATAAGTTGTGTACAGTGAAATGCCCACATCTTTTGGACCTATAACATTTCCTGCTAAAAGAGCTTTACCACCGGATGAAAGTATGAATATATATTCAACAAAGAGAATCAGAATAAGTATTCCCGGAATAATCCACATCTTCGGCTTAAGCCATTTACTCTCGAATTCCCTCGGCTCAGTGCTCATGTTCAGCATCATTATTACAAATATAAACAGCACAACTATAGCGCCGGCATAAATAATTACTTCAAGAGCAGCAACAAAAGGAGCTCCTAAAATATAGAATATCACTGATATTGCCAATAATGATACAATTAGATAAAGTAAAGCATGTACTGCGTTAAGCCGCGTTATGACAAATATGGTTGATATTATGGCAATTGCTGCTGCTATGTAAAAAAACAAATTCATATTTTAGATTTAAGTTTCCAAACTGTGAATATCAATAGGTTTTTCTTCATTCAATGCTTCTCCTTTGTCTTTGCCGCCAATTGCAAGGCCGGCAACCCTGTAAAAGTTATAATCATGATATTTCCCGGTTCCGCTGATAAGCAAATCTTTTTTCTCATAAACAAGGTTCTGCCTGTCATATTCTCCCATTTCAAAATCAGGTATAAGCTGAATTGAGTAGGTAGGGCAAGCATCTTCACAAAATCCGCAAAATATACATCTTGAGAAGTTTATTCTGAAAAATTCAGGATATCTTCTTCCCTGAGCATCTTCAGTAGCCTGCAAAGCAATGCAATCAACAGGACAGGCAGCAGAGCAAAGGTGGCATGCAACACATCTTTCTTCTCCGTCCGGGTCTCTTGTGAGCACTATTCTTCCTCTCCATCTGGGTGGCAGATAGGGCTTCTCTTCAGGATACTGAACTGTTACCCTTTTCCTGAAAGAGTGAAGAAATGCCATATATATGCTGCGTAAAATG
>CAZMDE010000142.1:3926-6208 GCA_964564355.1 uncultured Bacteroidales bacterium
GCTCCTGTTACTAATATATTCAATAAAGTTAAAGGTAAAAGTAGTTTCCAGCCTACTTCCATTAACTGGTCATATCTTGGTCTTGGTAATGCTGCTCTCAGCAAAATAAAAAATGCTATAAATATAAATGTCTTGAACAGGAACCAGAATATTGGAGGCAGAAATGCCGGTCCCAGCCATCCTCCAAAAAATAATGTTGTTATCAAAGCTGAAATTAAAGTTACTCCAAGGTATTCGCCGACAAAGAACATTCCGAATTTCATAGCAGAGTATTCAGAATGATAGCCTGCCACTAATTCGCTTTCAGCCTCAGGCATGTCGAAAGGTGTCCTGTGAGTTTCTGCAACGCCTGCAATCAGAAATATTACAAACCCAAGAAACTGCGGAATTATATACCACATATTTTTCTGAGCTTCAACAATAACTCTAAGATTGAAGCTATCAGCAAGCATAACAACTCCCATAAGAGAAAGACCCATAAATACTTCATATGTAAGCATCTGTGCTGAACCTCTCATAGCTCCGAGCAAAGAGTATTTATTGTTGGAAGCCCAACCGCCTAATACAAGACTGTAAACGCCAAGAGATGAATTGCCAAGGAAGAACAGAATTCCTATGTTTGAATCTAAAATATAAAAACCAGGAGCAAAAGGAACAATTGCAAAAGTTAATAATATAGTTATCATTATAACTGCAGGAGCAATAACGAAAACGGATTTATCTGCGAATGGAGGTATCCAATCCTCTTTAAAGATAAGCTTTATCGTATCAGCAACTACCTGCAGCAATCCTAATGGACCAACCCGGTTTGGACCATACCTGTCCTGCCAGAGAGCTAACAGCCTGCGTTCAACCCATATCAGACTTGCCGCTATATTCAGAACCAACAGTAAGACTCCTAATATTATAAATAAATAATTCATCGTTCAGTTGTCAGTCTTCAGTAACCAGTAATTAGTTTCATATTTAGTTTTTTGCCAAAGTTTTCTTCATTTGTGATTTCATTTGTTTTCTCTTTATATTTATTTAGAGCCTGAACGGAGTTCCATCCGGGAGCCCAGTAAAATGGCATCAAAGATGAAGGAACTTCACCATTAAATCCTTCCATAGAAAAATTAAAAGGAGTTTCTGAATCAACAGGTGCTTTAGGTTCACTGACATTAATGCCTGCATTAATTGAAGTTCTGCCGCTAAATCTTCTTGTTTGTCTTGGAATCTTTGAGTAGGGACTCAATTCCTGTATGCCTTCAAAAACAGGATAATTTTTTACAATTGCACTCCTCAGCTCTTCCAGTTCATTAATGTTAATATTAGATTCATTAACAAATCGTACATCGTACATCGTAGATCGTAAATCATTAAGCCATTTCCAGCTTTCTTTTACTTCTTTCTTATTTGGAAATACTGTGAAAAATCTTTGTGCCCTGCCTTCATTATTGACAAAGGTTCCGTTGGATTCGGCAAAAGTGGAAACAGGTATGTTAATAATTTGGCAATTTAGTAATTTGGTAATTTGGTAATTTGGAATAAGATAATTTAAGGATATTATGTTTTCACAGTTCTGATGTAAGTAATCCAGAAACTCTTGGTTTTCATAAATAGATTCATTTTCAAGAATAATAGCACTATTGATTTTTTTATTATCTTTTATTAAATCATTCATTGGTTTGCCACCAAGCATAAACAATCCCATGCTGTTGCAGTCAGGAAGAATATAGATTAGATTAGCAATCTTTTTGTCAGAACAGAGAGCATCGGCTATATCAGATGCTGACTGGATAATATCCATATTCCCGCAACCTGTTCCTGATATAATAACAGGATTTTCAGCATTCTTAAGAGCAGCGGCAATATTCTGAGCCTTTGTAATAAGCTCAGAAGGTAAGCCTGATAAAGCAGATGGGTTATTATTCAGAGAATCTGCAATTGCTTTAGCGAGCTTAGAAATATTTTCAGGAGAAGATTTATAAGTGTCAGTTGCAATATCATCGAGTTTAGTATCGGAAACAGTTGCAATAAATAATGGTCCCTTTTCATCCTGTATAAGATTCCTTACAGCCTGGTCATTCCAGCGGGGCACTTTTAAATCATCAGCTTTTTTCATTGGCTTTTCTCTTACCGCCTGTCTGACTGCAAGAGCAGCCATTGGAGCTGTGAGCGAAATATCCTCACCAAGTATAAGAACTGCATCAGCTTTTTCAATTTCTTTTAATGAAGGTATCTTTGCAGAGGTTTTAGAATAAATTTCAAGAATTCTCTTAGTTAGGTCATATTCTATCTTC
>CAZMDE010000142.1:6218-6711 GCA_964564355.1 uncultured Bacteroidales bacterium
CTATCTTCGAGGTTCCTATATAGAAATTTTCTTTACCTACGAGCTCTTTTAAAGCATAGTTGGATTCAAGAGAAGCAGAGCCGGAACCGATTCCGACAATTGTTTTATTTTCGGTAAATATATTCTTTGCAATATTGATAAATTCATCTTTACTAATTGCTGCAAATTCATCTGCATTAAATTTCCGGTAAAGAATACTTCTTAAACGCTTATCACTATTTACAAATTCATAACCAAATCTTCCTCTGTCGCAAATAAAATAACCGTTGACCTCATGGTTATACCTGTTAAGAACCCTTCGAAGAGTGCCATATCGTTCAGAAATGATAATATTGCAGCCCAAACTGCAATGAGGGCAAACAGATGGGCTATTGGTCAAATCCCATTTTCTTGTAAAGTGTTTTTTTAATGTCTTATCAGTAAAAACGCCTGTAGGACAAACTTCCACAAGGTTTCCGCTAAAATTGCTTTCAAGCTGACCATCTTCGAATCG
>CAZMDE010000143.1:0-6709 GCA_964564355.1 uncultured Bacteroidales bacterium
ACCCTAACTTTCATCTTCAAAGATTTAAAAATATATCTAGATAAATATGTACCAAAGATAGAACAATTTTTTTTATTGCCTAAAACCAGAAAAATTTATTGATATTTTAACACATAAATATCTTATATTAAAACAATTAAACTAATTTTGCAAACCATATTAATTATTTATGTAGTTTTGTATCATTAATATTTAAAGAAAATACAATGTATAATTTCTTATTGCTTGATTTTGTATCACCCTGGCATATTATAATTATAGTTATTGCTATCCTTCTTTTGTTTGGAGGTAATAAAATTAAAGGCTCTATGCGAAGCTTAGGAGAAGGCATTAAAGAATTTAAAAAAGCCATGAAAGACGACGAGCCTAAGAAAGAAGAGGCCTCACCCCCTAAAGAAGATACTAAATCTTAAAATGATAAGAAGGAATAACTAGCTTGTTTAATAAAGCTAATTATCACTCTTATTTTATCTATCTATTAGTTTCCTAATTCACCAATGAATCAGTGAACAAATGAACCAGTGAATTAATTATCAAGTATAGCCAGACTCTTGTTTATCTCATCATCAGTAACTGAATAGTCAACCAGCTCCCCTGCAAAATATTTGTCATAAGCTCCTAAGTCAATAATTCCATGACCTGAAAGGTTGAATAGAATTGTCTTCGGTTTGCCTTCCTTCTTTGCAATTTCAGCTTCTTTTATTGCCTGCAAAATTGCGTGTGTGCTTTCAGGGGCAGGGATAATGCCTTCTGTCTGTGCAAACAAAACACCTGCCTTAAAGCTTTCAAGCTGATGAACTGCTGTTGCCTCAATCAGCTTATCTTTCAAAAGCTGGCTGACAATTGGACCTGCACCATGATAGCGCAAACCGCCAGCATGTATCTCAGCAGGGACAAAATCATGACCAAGTGTGTACATCGGTATCAGAGGTGTAAATCCCGCCTCATCTCCAAAGTCATATCTGAAAGTGCCGCGTGTAAGCTTTGGACAGGACTGTGGCTCAACTGCAATACATCTTGTTTTCTTACCCTTCGTAAAATTCTGCTCTAAAAATGGAAATGTTATACCTCCAAAGTTTGAGCCGCCTCCGAAACAACCTATTACAATATCAGGGTAATCGCCTGCCTTCTCAAACTGCTTTATTGCTTCGAGTCCAATGATTGTCTGGTGGAGCAAAACGTGGTTTAGCACGCTGCCGAGAGCATATTTTGTATCCTCCCGCTGTGCTGCAGTTTCAACTGCCTCACTGATAGCAATACCCAAACTGCCGGGAGAATCAGGATGCTCAGCAAGCACTTTTCTGCCTGATGCTGTCAGGTTGCTGGGCGAAGGTATCACCTCAGCACCCCAGGCATTCATCATTGACTTCCTGTAAGGCTTTTGCTCAAAACTTACCCTTACCATAAATACTTTAAGGCTTATGCCGAAATGATTGCAGGCAAAGCTCAATGCACTTCCCCATTGACCTGCACCGGTTTCCGTAGCGATAAATTTTACACCTTCCTTAAAATTGTAATACGCTTGGGGAACTGCAGTGTTGGGTTTATGAGAACCGGCAGGACTTACACTTTCATTTTTGTAATATATTTTTGCCGGAGTGTCAAGGGCTTTTTCAAGATTATAGGCTCTGTAGAGAGGAGATGGACGCCACAGTTTATAAATATCCTGAACTTCCTCAGGAATATCAATGTATTTTTCAGCAGATACTTCCTGTTTAATAAGCTCCATTGGAAACAAAGGAGCAAGGTCCTGAGGACCCACCGGCTGTTTTGTTGCAGGATGCAATGGCGGCATCGGTTTGTTAGGCATGTCAGCCAGAATGTTATACCATTGCTTTGGCATGTCTTTTTCTTCAAGAACGATTTTTCTGATTCTACTCATAATACATAATTTTAAAGGTTAATACTCATATTAATAAAAAAAGAGGGGTGTCGTAAACAACACCCCTCTTCTGTTTTCTGGCTAATTTATAGCTTAAATCACATAGTGTAAATGCTGTTTACGATGGGTATTGAAGCACCACCACCAACATGTTACTATGTAATTTCTGTATATCATTTTCATCAAATTGAACTGCAAAAATAATACTTTTTCTAATACTACGCATTTTTATTTATCAATTAACATATTTTAATTAAAAAGCTTCCTCACAGATTGCCTTGGATTTGTTCTTTTTTTCCGCCGGGAAAAACTCATCATGGATTTGTTTGACTGCCTCAATGCGGTCTTTTTTGGCTAAGGTGAAATATATCATTACATCTGAAAGCCCTGAAGCAATTATATTAAGGTTGATCTTCTTCCTTGCCACAGCATTCAGAATTCTTGCAGCAATTCCGTAAGCATCAATAAATCCTGCACCAACTACTGCCACAGTTGATATGTCATCAATAGTGTGCAGCTCATAAATGCCGGGCAGGACAATGTCCTTTGTTACCCGGTAAGCTTTTGGCAGGTCTTTCTTGGAAAGCAGAATGTTGATTTCCGTCTGCGAAGCAACAACAGATTTAATGTTAATACCTGCCTTATCAATTCTTGCGCTGAGCTTGGCAAGTATGCCCGAATTAATTCCAATGCTGGGGCTTTTAAGCTTGAGCACGCTGAAGTCATCGCTGAAGGTTACATTCTTCACAATCCCATCTCTTATCACCTGCTGATTATCAATAATCGTAAGGGGCTTCATCTCTGCATCAGTGTCGTAGATATTAAAAACCCTTATAGGAATATCCCTGTCCATCAGGGGTTCGACAGTTCTCGGGTGCAGTATCTTTGCCCCGAAATATGATATTTCAGCAGCCTCCTCATAGGAGAGATTGTGAATTCTTTCAGGGGAATCAACTATCCTGGGGTCAGCGCTGAGGAATCCGCTGACATCCTTCCAGAGGTCGAGGGACTCGGCATCAATGCATCTTGCAATTGAAGCAGCAGAATAATCGCTGCCACCCCTGCCGAAGAGGGTTACCTTGCCGGATTCGGATATGCCGTAGAATCCGGGAACGACAAATACCCTGTCATCTGAGAGCTTTTCTTTTACATTTTGTTCTGCCAGTGCAAAATTGACAGAGGCATTGCCGAACTCACCGTCGGTGATAAGCTTAAGGTCTTCAGGCAAAGCCTCTTCGCAGTCAATGCCGTTCTGCTTAAGTATGTAGGTCAGTATTACAGAGCTGAGCCTTTCGCCATAGCTCAGAACATTGTCCTCAAGAAAATCGGGCACATCGCCTATGTAATTGATTCCCCTGAAATACCTGGCAAGCTCCTCGAGCCTTTGTGATATTTTGGATATTACGGTTTCCTTCAGCTCCCTGTCAAAAACATATTCATTAATAATATCACGCTTCATATCGCTCAGAAAAGCTGTGAAGAGGTTAACGTAATTTTCATCATCCTTCACCCTGCTTATTGTTTCCTGGAGCTGGTTGGTTATTCCGTAAAAAGCAGATACTACTATTACCAAAGGCTTATTATACATTTTTATGACCCTGATGATATTCTGGATATCCTCTTTGTTCTTGAGGTTTGAGCCGCCGAATTTTACTACAATTTTTTTCATTTTGGATTTGGTTGAATTAATAGAACGCTGATGACACTGATCAAACTGATTTTCACTGATAATTGGTTTCACGCAAAGAGCGCTGAGTTTAAAACGCAAAGAGCGCAAAGCGGATTAATTGTATTAATAAATATTTTTTATAATATATTCAGCAATCTGTATGGCGTTTGTTGCAGCGCCTTTACGGAGGTTGTCGGCAACTATCCATAGGTTTAAGCTGTTAGGATTTGAATGGTCCCTCCTTATCCTTCCGACAAATACCTCGTCCCTGTCCTTAGCAAATAATGGCATAGGGTAAACACTGTTTTTAATATCATCCTGAACAACTACTCCCTCGGCTTCAGACAGAAGCTTCCTCACCTGCTCAATATCAAAATCACTTTCAAATTCAATGTTTACGGATTCGGAATGCCCGCCAATGACAGGTATTCTGACAACTGTTGCAGTTATCCTTATTGAATTATCTCCGAGTATCTTTCTTGTTTCATCTACCAGTTTGACCTCCTCGGTAGTGTAACCGTCATCAAGAAAATCGCCTCCGTGAGGAAAGCAATTGAGGTCAATAGGATACTTATAGACCATTTCGGCTTTATTGCCTTTTCGCTCTTCCTGCATCTGGGCTAGAGCCTTATAGCCGGTGCCTGTCACAGACTGGTAGGTTGAGATGACGAGGCGCGTTATTTTATACTTCTTATGCAACGGGGCTAATGCCATTACCATCTGTATAGTTGAGCAGTTAGGATTAGCAATGATTTTATCATTCTTTGTCAGTATTCCTGCATTTATTTCGGGAACAATAAGAGGAATATTATCGTGCATCCTCCAGGCAGAGGAATTGTCTATGACAAAGGTTCCGTTACATGCGAATTCAGGAGCCCACTGCTTAGAAGCAGCTGAACCTGCGGAGAAAATGGCTATGTCCGGCCTGAGGTTGACAGCCTCTTCCATGCTGATTATTTTAGATTTCTTATTTCTGAAAGTGATTTCCTTCCCGATGGATTTGATAGAAGCTACAGGATAAAATTCCTCAATGGAAATGTTTCTTTCTTCAAGAACTTTTATCATCACTTTTCCTACAAGGCCCGTTGCCCCTGCTAATGCTAATTTCATCTTTAGTGAATGAGTAATTTAGTGAATGAGTAAAATAGTAAATAGGGTATGAAAAAAGGTATTAGGAGTAATATTTTATAAATTCTTTTCAGCAGGCTGAAAGGAAATATACTGTAAATTTTTCTTGGCACTTAACAGCTCTTCCTTTTTATACAGGGACTCCCGGTCAATTTCTGTGATACCCCTGTTGCTTGCAAAGGTTTTGAAAACCTTGATGAAATGGGGATTATCCGCAAAGCTCTTCTGCAGAAATGCTGCAATATCATCCTGCTTATCCCTGTCGCAAACGCAGATGACGGAGGAGCCGCCTCCGCTGATAGTGAAGCCATGCGCACCCATGTCAAGAACAGCATTCTTGATATCGTGATATCCGGGAATTGCTGCAGACCTTACAGGCTCGGCAATATGGTCAATGCTGATTGCCTTGCCGAAAGTCTTTATGTCCTTTGTATGTATGGCGTGGATCACTGTAGCGCAGTGCGCCATCTGGTCCTTAAGCTTCTCCTGGCCTATCTCGTAGGTGATAAACCCTCTTGTAGTTTTCATGCTCTTCCTTATCACTGCTATTACCACAGGAAATTCAGGCATTTCAAGCTTGAGCACGTCTATGGGGCAGTAGCTTTTTATGAGCACAAATCCGCCCAGCAAAGCAGAGGCAACATTATCAGCGTGAGGAGAGCCGCCTGAGGCAACCTCGCCGTAGCGCGCCAGGTCTATCATTTCATTGTCGGACATATTGAGATTGAGCAGCCTGTTCATCCCGTAAATGCAGGCAGATGCCGTGGCTCCTGTAGTTCCCAACCCGCAGCCTGAGGGCATCCCTTTGATGATCTTTACATTCACTCCCTGCTTTATGCTTTTTCTTTTTAACAATTCAAGAATTGCAAGGCCTCCTGAATTATCCTCAACTTTAAGAGGGATGTTATTATATTGCCCTGCGTCAGCAGTGATGATTATTTTATTGCTGTCATTCAATGTCAGCTCAAAGCTGTCAAACGGCTCTGCAAGAGCCATGGAAAAAATGTCATACCCCGGACCCACATTGGCACTCGTCGATGGTGCACATAAATTTATGTTTTGCATAATTTAGATTATAGATTAAAGATTACAGATTATTTAATCAAACCACGTTTTTCAAGTATCACTTTTAATTTCTTTGTCTTTTCTTCGCTGAGCGGGAAGAGAGGCGACCTTAGTGGACCTCCCGGCAATCCCATCATATTAAGAGCAGCTTTGGCAGCCATAGGATTTGTTTCCCAGCGCATTGCCTCAAACACGTCATAATACTCATAATGCATTTTCTGCGCCTTGTCAAGCTCACCGTTAAGAGCATAGTCAATCATCTGCTTCATCACACCGGGAATAACATTTCCCGATACAGTGAAAGAGCCGGCACCTCCGAAAGCTATCAGAGGATAGGCAGTAGTATCCTTGCCGGTGAACAGCTCGAAATCATCATTCCTCGTCAGGTAGCGTATCTTTGCAAGATGGTCCAGGCCCTTGTTGCCGTCCTTAATGCCGACAATGTTCGGATGCTTTGCAAGATGTGCAGTTGTTGCGGGCTCCATATTTATGCCGGTTCTGTCCATAGAATTGTGAAGCAGTATGGGAACCGGGGAGGCATTTGCAACCTCTTCGTAAAACTTTATCACACCGTCCGGCTGCGGCAGCACAAAGAAAGGAGAGAAAACGGAAATATAGTCAGCCCCTACGTCTCCAAAAGCCTTCACCTTTTCCTTTGCCCTCCAGGTGCTCGAAGCACAGGTATCGGGAACTATCTTGCATTTCCCTTTTGCGCCTTTAACTATTATTCTGAGCACCTGCAGCTCTTCCTCATCAGTTATCAGAGTGTTTTCACCTGTAACTCCGAGTGGAGCTATGCCGTGTATCCCTGCTTCAACCTGCCGTTCCACAAGCTTTGCAAGACCCGCTTCATCAAGCGAGCCGTTCTCCTTCAAAGGAGTGATCATTAATGTATATGCACCTCTTATCATAGTTGTTAGTTGTTAGTTGTTAGTTGTTAGTTGTTAGTTGTTAGTTGTTAGTTG
>CAZMDE010000144.1:0-6679 GCA_964564355.1 uncultured Bacteroidales bacterium
AAATACGATTCACATTTTAACTGATATATCAACACCAACAACTTCTGCAGGACTTGCACTTAATGCATACACGCCATCAAGTTCAGCTACAGCATGCACTCTCACAACTCCTGTTATATCCAATTTCAATGCTGTCTGCAACGGCATTATTTATACACCCACTGATTCAGTTATTTCATCAGGTATTTATGGACCCGTAGATGTATGTCCCGGTTTATTTACCTCTATGGTTCCGCCAATGGGAAGCGGATATACATATACATGGTCGGTAACAGGTGGCGGCAGTATTCAATCCGGCAATGGAACTCCGGCAATTAAAGTAAATATTACTGGTAATGCAACCATTAATATAACTATTAAAGGTAGCTGCAATTATATAACCACGCTTTCGCTGAATGTAAATATGGGAGGTGGTCTCAATTCTTTTGATGTATCAGGTGGAGGTGCTTATTGTGCCGGCGCCAATGTAACATTAAATATTTCAGGATCAGGAACAGGCACCATGTCATATCAATGGATGAAGAATGGAACAAATTTAAATGGGGCAACGAATTCAATTTACAATATTACCGGTTTAAATTTTTCTGATGCCGGAAATTATTCAATTATAGTGACAAATATATGTGGTAAAGTAACCAGCAACTCAGCAACAATTTCAGTATATTCAGAACCAGTAATCACATATATAACTCCTGATAAAACTGTTTGTTCAGGTGATACTGCTTCAATAAAGGTAATTGCAACCGGAAGCTCTCTTAAATATCAGTGGTCAAGAAACAGCATACCGATATCAGGGGCAACAGGTAGTAATCTGCCATTCATTCCGATAACACTGTCTAATGCAGGAAATTATAGTTGTATTGTCAGCAATGACTGCAAAAGCTCAAGTGCAAGCACTTCCCTTACAGTTAATGACAAAGTGCTTTTTCTTGATACAATTCCCAACCAGACAAAATGCCAGGGTGAGAATATTACATTTAGCTTCAATTCAACAGGAACAAATCCCAGCTACCAATGGACAAAAGGGGCTGGCGGATCTAATATAACCGGAGCTACTAATTCTTCTTATACTCTGAGTAATCTAAAGCCATTTGATTATGATGTATATTCATGTAAAGTGAGCAATGACTGTGGAACTAAAGTTTTACCCAAATTTCTTTTAACTGTCGTTTCTCCTCCTACTTCAAACATTAAATTTGTAAAGCAAATTAAGTATCTTGGTGAGAATGCCTCATATTTTTTGTCTCCGGGTGGAACAGGACCTTTCACTTTTCAATGGAAAAAAAGCGGAATTAGTATTAATGGAGAAACTAACAGTATATTGAACATTAATTCTGTTGAATGCGGAGATAGCGGCATATATTCATGTTATATAGCAAATAGCTGTAGAAATATAACTGCTAAAATTGTGGAACTATATGTACTTGGTTGTTACAGGTACAAATTTGCAATTTCAGGATATGTGAAATATGAAAATAAAGATTCTTTTGCAATGAGTAGTCTTACAAACAATACTATCACTAATATTTCTTTATATAATACAGGCGATTCACTTATTGAAAAAACAGAAACTGATGATAATGGACTCTATGTTTTTGAAGGTATAGTAAACGGTAATTATAAACTTATAGCAAGCACATCAAAAAGATGGAGTGGTAGCAATCCTGCTGATGCCTTGCTTGTTAATAGAGACTACATTGGTGTAAAAAAGATTATAGGACCACCATCACTGAAACGATTATCAGCAGATGTTAATAATGATTTAAAAATTGATCCCAAAGACGCTTTAATTATTAACAGAAGATATATAGGAGTTATCGATAAATTTGTTGATAAGAACAAAATTACTTTACCTGATTGGATATTTAGCAATCCTGAAATTACAATTGAAACCGGAGATATTAAAAAAAATATTCTGGCTATATGTTCAGGAGATGTTAACGGCTCTTATTCAAATATTCCCGCAAGGTTAATGTATACTCCTGTTAATACAGCCGGATCATTAAATGTTATAAAAGGAAAAGAATTTGATCTGCCGGTTTATCTTAATGACATTACTACACTTGGCGCTATTGGTTTTAAATTTAAAATTAATAGCTCCGGATTCAGAATAATTAATTTAAAAAGTAATATTGATGGAATAATTTTTAAGATAATTAATAATGATCAACAATCAACTAACAACGAACAACTAATTAATATCGCCTGGTCTGCAAATGTTGAAGGCTATAATATCAGTCCTGACAAACCTCTATTTTTCCTAACTTGTATAACCAATGCTCAATACCCGATAAACGATAACCAATACTCAATATTCATTTCATCAGAAAGTATAATATCAGATTTAGATGCAAATTCCATAAATACTGATAAAATTGTAATTCCAAAATTGATATTCAGCAATCAGCAATCAGCAATCAGCTTTCTGACTTACCCTAATCCTTTTAGTAATATAACAAATATTGAATATAGCCTGCCTGAAACGTGCTTCGTCAGTATAAAAGTGTACAATCTGCTTGGCATGCAGATTGCTGAAATAGTTGATGCCCATCAGGATGCAGGTATTTTCAGAACCGCATTTAATGCATCTGATTTACCTTCAGGTTCATATTTCTTCAGATTACTTGCTCAGGGAACTAATAGAAGCTTTTCTCAAACAAAATTTATGATCTTATCCAGATAGATCAATTAAAAGCCTCATGTTTTATTAATATTATTATATATGCTAACATTTTTAATCTTTAATTTAATGATGAAGAATAAATTTAAATTATTAAAAAAAATAGTATTGATCGGATTACTACTTTTAATTAGTCATGTCAGTCAAGGACAAGCTATCACTTTTCAAAAAGCATATGGAATTGATGGAGTGATGAATTTTGTCAATAACTGGCTGTTAACAAAGGATGGTGGTTATCTTTTATGCGGGTTAACTTATCCGGGCGATATTGCTCCAAACGGCTGGTTGAACGGGAATTCTTATGTATATAAAACAAATTATAAAGGAGAGGTTGAGTGGAAAAGAATGTATCAGATAACTGACAGCCTGGGACAAAGAAATAATGACGAGCTTTTTTCAGCAGTGGAGACACCTGACGGTGGATATGCAATGGTAGGCTCGAGAACTGTGGACAATAATCTGCCCTCAACAAACCTGGATGTGCTTCTCATAAAGACTGATGGCAGTGGAAATCCTCAGTGGACTAAATGTTATGGCGGAAGCAAACACGATTATGGCTATGACATAAAACTTGCTAATGACGGAGGATTTATTATTACCGGGCAAACTAACAGTTATAGTTCAGATATTAAAGATTATGACCTTTACCTTCTTAAGACAGATAGTAACGGCAAGCTGGAATGGACTAAAACATATGGCGACGCAACAATATCAAAAGGCGCCTCAGACGGTGGCTCAGCAATATATAATACAACTGATGGCTATCTGATAATGGGCACAAACTTAACACAGGGTTCAGGAGGTGCAGAAAGAAGGTTTCCGTATCTTCTCAAAACAGACAATAACGGCAATGCATTTTCAGCCTTCGCTTTTAAACCTGAGGCAACTACTATAACTTCTTTTGGAAGCGATGTGAAAATGACTCCTGATGGTGGATATATTATTGCTGCAAGAGGACAGAATTCCGGTTCAGGTGATTTTTTTAGCTGTCTGATAAAGTTAAAATCCGATTTCAGCACTGAATGGACAAAGAAGTATTCGGACGGTACATTTGCAGGAACTTATGGAGTTACATTGTGTAATGACGGTGGTTATGCTATTATGGGCTATACTAAAAAATGGGGGCATCCAAGTAATAGCAATAACGATATTTTTATTATCAAAACAAAGAAAGACGGTTCTGTGAAATGGGCGAAATCTTATGGGGGAGTTGAAGACGAACATATTGCCACAAGCGGAATTAAGAGCAAAGTGAATATATTTCAGACAGCAGACAAAGGATATGCAACAGCTATGGTTTCAAATAGCTGGGGCGATACAAAATATACCAGTATGTATCTTATTAAAGCTGACAGCTTGGGTAATAGCGGCTGTAATGATTCTATTATTTCAGGCAATATTGAATCGAGCATTACTTCGGTGCTTATGCAGCGGTCAAATCAACCTGTAACATCAAATAAGGGGATAACTCATCTGGTAAATACTACAGTGGATTATGAAACAGGAAGAGAAATTCCCTTATGCACAACTGCTGACATAAATGAAGCAGAGGTACTGAAGCATGAATTAAGAATTTACCCTAATCCGGCAAATGAGGTTATCAATGTAAGTTTCAGGTTTCAGGTTTCAGGTTTCAGGTCTGAAATTTCAATTTACGATATAACCGGAAAGCTTATCAAACAAATGTCAGCTAACAGCGAACTGCTTAAAACTATAGATATTTCAGGCTTAAACAAAGGGCTTTATTTCATTTCTGTTATCAATAAAGATAAAATTATAAATGCCAAATTTGTTAAAGAATAATATTATTTTATACATATTATTCACTATTCACTTTTCACTTTTTGCTATTCACTCCTTTTCCCAGGGATTCAATGTAGATAAGGCTTATAATATTTGGTATTTCGGTGAATATGCAGGTCTGGATTTTAATAGCGGCGTGCCAAAAGTACTGAAAGATGGCAAACTGAAAAATCTTGAAGGTTGTGCTGCTATTAGCGACAAGGATGGCAAGTTGTTGTTTTATACAAATGGGATGACAGTTTGGAATAAGATTCACGATACTTTGAAAAACGGGAAAGATCTTAAAGGACATAATTCCGCCACTCAATCTGCAATAATTGTTCCCCACCCCGGGAATAAAAATTTGTATTATATTTTTACTGTCGCATCTCAGGCAGATCTTGATGGTCCTGGACTTGCTTCCGGAGTAAAATATAACATTGTTGACATAAGTCTTGATGGAGGTCGTGGAGAAATTATTAAAAAAAACATAGACCTTGTATCTCCAACTGCTGAAAAGGTTACAGCAGTGAGACATAAAAACAACAAAGATATCTGGGTAATAACACATCTAATGAATAACAATATCTTTCATTCATATCTTGTAACTTCTTCAGGTTTACTGACAACGCCGGTAGTTTCTCAGATTGGTCCTGCTTATACCGGAGATAATCATTCTGTAAGCTCACTTGGTTATTTGAAAGCATCTTTTGACGGCAAAAGGCTTGCAGCAGCATATTACGGTCAATCTGAACTAAACTATTCTGACGGGGGAATTCATATATTCGATTTTGACAACAGCACCGGAATTATAAGCAATCCCAAAATACTAAGTGAATATTATTCAGCATACGGTGTGGAATTTTCTCCCAACTGCAAGATCTTGTATGGCACTACACATTTATTTCCTTCGGAAGCAGGCTTGCTATATCAATGGAATTTAGAAGCAGGGAGTGCATCAGCTATAAAAGCTTCAGAAGTAAAGCTTGGAACCTGGACAAACTGTGCTTTACAACTTGGACCTGACGGCAAGATATATGGCGCAAGAAAAGAAGAATATGATAATGAATACCTCTCGGTTATAAACAATCCTGATTCTCTTGGTACGAAATGCAATTTTGTCAAAGAAGGACTGTTTCTTGAAGGAAAACTCAGCCTTGCAGGATTACCTAATTTTATCCAAAGCTACATTAATTCATCTGATTTTATCTTTGAAGATCTATGCCTTGGCGATTCTACAAAATTTACTCTTAATGACAAAACTAACATTGACTCGGTTTTATGGAATTTTGGTGATATTTCTACAGGCAAGAATAATATTTCAAAAACCTTTAATACCTTTCATATTTATAGTAATACAGGAACTTATAATGTGAATCTTACAAACTACCAGAATGGTAAACAATTTGATATTAAGAAAATAATTATTATTAATCCATTGCCGGTAGTTAATATAGGAAAAGATACAAATGTGTGCGTTGGAGCAGAAATTACTATAGATGCAGGAAATGCCGGCAGTTCTTATATATGGGCTCCAGATGGGAAAACAACACGAACTATTATTGCTAAACAAACAGGAAATTATTCTGTCACTGTGACAGACGTGAATAATTGCATTAATAAATCATCTAAAAAAATTAATTTTTCACTAACAGTACCCGAAGCGAATCTGGGAAAAGATACTTCATTCTGTGGAGGAAATAAATTTATACTTAAGCCAGGAAATAATTACACTGAATATAAATGGTTTTTAAATAACGAACAACAAACAACAAACAGCGAACAATTGAGCGTTGACAAATCTGGCATATATTGGGTTAAGCTATCCAATCAATGTGGAGTTGTATTCGATTCAATAAAAGTAGAAATTCAGGATTGTGAGCTGACAATTCCAAATATACTTACACCAAACAATGACGGAAAGAACGATGTTTATGAAATAAAAAATATTGACAAATATCCAAATTCACAATTAATGATATTCAACCGCTGGGGTAATAAGATTTATGAATCATCTAATTATGAATTAAAAGATAACTGGTGGAATGGTGGAAATTGTCCTGATGGTACTTACTTTTTTATACTTACAAATAGTTTAAAAAAAATCAACCGCAAAGGGTATGTAACAATTGTGAAATAATTAATAGTTTAGGTGCTAAGTCACTTAGAAAATCTATATTATTTATGTACTAAATTACACTAAGAATTTTAAGGTTA
>CAZMDE010000145.1:0-6625 GCA_964564355.1 uncultured Bacteroidales bacterium
AATTAACACCCTGCTGTTAATACTTTTTATTGACTCTTTAATATCAATTATAATATATATCGTATATTTGCTTAAATTTAAAAATTAAAACTATGTCAAAAGAAAAAGCAATTAAAGGGGCTGAAAAGAAAAAGGAAGCAACAAAAAGCCTAAAGGAAAAACGAGCTGAAAAGAAAGCAAAAAAAGAAAGCAAAAAAAATCAGTAAACTATTCTAAGTTCAGGTTTTCTGATTATAAATTCATTTTGGTCCATTTACTTCTTTCCAATTCATGGATTGAATCAGATTATTTTTCAAAAAGCTAAAATAGAAAACTAAATGTCATACTAAGAACACTTACTTGTTTTTCATTCTGTAAGTCTTCTATTTTTTCCTAAGAACAAAAACATAACCATTGTAAACATGCAATTGAGCATCTTTAGTTGCGTCCACTATTTCAATTGAGTATACATATGCTCCTTCAGGAACAAAATCTCCTTTGAATCTTCCATCCCAGTGGTTTTTATATTCATTCGTTTCAAATAGCATTGCTCCCCATCTATTAAATATTTTCATATTAAAAGAGGTAAACATCGTAACAACAGGATAAAAAGTATTATTAGGACCATCTTTTCCTATTATAATAGAATTAGGAACATAGAAACGATACTCTGATGATTTTTCAGAGACAGCCACTATTGTATCTTTTGAACAATTAAACTTATTAATGACAGTCAGTTTCACATCATAAGTTGTATTATTTTTATAATCATGCCTGGGCGATTTTTCAGTGGAAGTGCTTCCATCTCCAAAATCCCATTTGTACTGACATAAATCAGTTGACTTATTACGAAAATCTACAGATAATACTCCGTTTCTTTCAAATGCAATATATGTAAAATCTGCAACCGGGTTCGGGTAAACTGAAATAGAAGACTCGGATGAATCAGAACAAAACTCAGTGGAGGCAATTAATTTAATAATATAATCACCGGGACTTTTATATTTATGCTGAGGATTTGTTTCATTTGAATAATCACCATCACCAAAATACCATTGACTTCTATTATAATTTTTACTCAGATTAATAAATTTACCATCTTCAGATAAACATATATTTGAATCGGAAAACAGAACTATTGGTTTATCATTGATAATAATAACTCTGCTTACTGTATCAACACATGGATTAACAGACAAGGTTTTTCCGATAAACTTAACTGTATAGGAACCGGGAATTTTATAAATATGTTTAGGGTTCTGAAGATTTGAAAAGTTTTTTGAGTCGCTTTGAGGATCTCCAAAATCCCATAACATTTCAGACAGAGCACCTTTTGTAGAGCCGGAAAATGATATTTCGTCATCTCTGCATAATTTTTTTGAATCTATGCCGAAATCAATATCAGGACCAGGATAAATTTTTACATCAGATTTAGAAGTGTCTGTACATCCATTATTGTTGAGAGTTATAAGAGTTATAGTATAATCACCCGGGCTGTCATATTGATGTTTAGCATTTCCACCAGCAAAAGAACTGCCGTCGCCAAACCTCCAGAAGCATTGGTCATAATTGCTGCTTTTGTTAATGAATTGCCCCTCTTCAGACTGGCAGAAATTATTTCCGGTGAACAAAGAAGTTGGTTTCGTATTAATAGTAATAGATTTTTTTATTGTATCTATGCAAGGGTTGGCTGATAATGATTTTCCGATAAGCTTAATAATATATATTCCTGCGTTTTTATATTTATGAGAAGTGGTTGCTGAATTGGAAAAGTTAAGGGAACCGCTTAGAGGATCACCAAAATCCCAAAGTATTTCAGATAAAGGCTCATTTGTAGTACTTGTAAAAGAAATATCTTCATTCTGGCATAATAATTTATTTTCAATATTAAAATCAATATCTACTATTTTATTTACTTTAATTTGAATTGACCTTGAAGAGCTTCCTGTTTCTGTAATTCCGCCACATGATAAACATTGATTATATGCAGTTAGTTTTACAGTATATATACCATCTTTAGTATAAAAATGGTCAGGATTTATTTCGCTGCTTTTACTACTATCTCCAAAATCCCAATACAAACTGGTATAAAATTTACTTTTATTTTCAAAGTGTATTATCTCATTTTCACAAACAACACTTTTGTCAGGAGAAAAATCAACAATAATAGTGTTTGGAAATACTATAACCTTATCTCTAAAAATGCTAATACCGCATTTATTAGAATCAGTCAGTTCAATAGTATAATAAGTAGAGTCAACGGGCTTACCGGTATAATCCTCCTTATAAGAAGTTGAATGAGGGAAATTAACAGGTTCAAAGTTTTTTCTGCCATTGCCAAAATCCCAGGAACATGAAAAAGGTAATCCTGATTGAGAATAATTTGTTATATTGACACTCAATATAGAGCAGCCGCAACGTGGGTCAAGAGTAAAATTTGCAACTGGCTTAGTAAAAACACGAAACTTTGCTGTATATTTTATAGTATCTGATAAATAAATCAAATATAAAGTAACATTATATACGGCATCCGTATTTGAAACATATGTAACAGGATCCGGGTTTGGAGAATTGCTGGTTAAATTATTATAACCAAAATTCCAATAATATTTTAAATCAGGATCAACTGAATTATTTATAAAGTTAACAGTAAAAGGCGAACATCCGCTATCGGATTTTAAAACAAAAGGAATTGTCTTAATAATTTTAATCTTCCCTGTAGTCTCATTTTTACATCCAATATCAGAAACACCGGTAAGCTTAATTATATATGTCCCTGAAATATCGTATTTGTGTTTTGGAAATGTATCCTGGGAATTAATGCCATCCCCAAAAGACCAGGCATATGTTGATGCGTCTATTGAAGTATTATTAAAATATACATCCTTTTTCACAAATTCAATAGACTTATTAGAAAATGATACATTCGGAATTGGTTTCAGTTTCACTGTTGAAGTAGCTATACTTTTACAACCATTAACTCCGGTTATAATAACAGTATATATAGTAGGATTTACAGGACTTACAGAAACTACCTGCAGATTGGAACTAATAGGAGACCAGGAATAGTCTATACCTCCTAAAGCCCTTAAAATAATAGTGTCTCCCTTGCATATAGTAGTATCTTCAGGACTTATCTTAGCCAGTGGTGAAGGTTTTACATTAATCGTTATTTTTACAATATCCTTACATATAGTGTCATTTTTCACATACCCTTTTACAGTATATGTTGTAGTAGTCTGAGGCACTGCAATAACCTTATTACCCAAAGTATCCTTTAAACCTCCCAAAGGTCCGGATTGATACCAACGATAAATAATATTATTCCCATTATTTATAGAATTGTCAACAACTGTTAATTTAACGGTATCACCTTTGCAAATATCATTAATATCTGTACTTGCTGCTATGGATGGTTTATCGGTAAATTCCATTAAAGTGCTGTCGGTTGTCGGCGGACAACCATTATTATTATCCACAGTAACTTTTAGCATATACGACTTAATATGTTGACTGTTAAATTTGAAAAGCGGATATTTTTTATTATTAGGGCTGATTTGAGCACCGGTAGAAGGAGAAATGCTCCATGAATAGGAAGTCTTATAATTGATATTTTTAAAAACTATACTATTATCATCTATTTGAAGATCAAATGCATCTGGTCCGCAAAAACTCAATGGTTTATCAATTTTTATAATAGGAGAAGCAACTGTAATAATTTGTAATGGATATGAGGAAGTGCCGCAATTATTAGTGGCTTTTAAATTAATATTAAAAGTATCAGGAAGATTAAACTGTAAAAAAGGATTATCAGAATCTTTCGCGCTTCCATTAATAAAATCAAAACTCCAGAAAGGATCAGTAGTCTTGGGTTTAACTTCCCAGAGATATTTTTTAGCATTTATTGAAAGATTTGTCATGTCAACATTTAAAGGCAATTTACAACTATTATAATTGTCTAAAACACTGGCTTTGGCTTTGGCAATCGGCACGCTATCCAGGCAAATTTCCTTTGTAACATTTGTATCACCACATTTGGCACAATTTTGATTCTCATAATCCACAATTAATTTCACTTTATAGCATTCTGCATTATTAAATACTACTGTAAATTGATTAGATTTAAGAGTGCCGTCAAGTAATCTATATGTATTTGGAACTATACTCCAGGTAAGATATACGCCATTATCCTTAGAACCATCAAATTTAATACAACACGGTGTGGTAGCATTTTTAAAAGTATATTCAGTCTTATTAGCGCAATCATAACTAAAATTCCTGACAAAACCAATATCCGGATCAGGTCTTGTGCTTACAGATATCGGTGAGCACCAGGATTCAGTAAATCCACAGGGATTAGTAGCAACCATTTTAACCTTTGTTGCTATGCATGCATTATTCCCGGTATAAATATGAGTTATAACAGGTGGTAAATTTTCCTGTTCAAGAAACAAATCATTTGTACCATCTTCAAAAGAAATTCTATAGGTAGTACCGGGAGGATTTTGTAAAGTTTTTGCATCTACGGGAAAATCTAATTTAAGAGTGTCACATCCCACTCGGTTTTGTGGACATCCGAGTCCTCCTGCCGGATTGCTTCCGCAAAAAAAACTGTATGAAATACATCCGTTTGGTGCTGTTGCAATTATCTGATATTGATTCGAACCTGAATAAACATGCTTTAATAACTGGGGAAAGCCAGTACTGTCAAAAGCAGTGCCATCGCCCCAATCAATATTATAATGTGAAAGATTAAAAGGAGATTTATTCTTTATGCTTAAATCACATTCATCTCCCTGAACAATGCAATGTATGAAAGGATAAGTCAGATTAAAAGTAGAATCCATTAATATTATTGGACTGGGGCGGATGCTTATTACTTTTGTATATGAGCAACTATTCATTTTACTGTCAGTGATAGTTAAAACCACTGTATAAGCCTTATTACCCGCTAGATTATCTAAATAGATATGAGAAGGTTTTCTTAATGCATTATCAGAAGTATTTGTATTATCCCCAAAATCCCATTTGTAAGTATAAGGTCCTTTGCCAAACTTAACAAAAGGATTAAAATTAACAGGCTGGCAATTATTGGTAAGGTTCCATGTAAAATCCAGAGAATCCTGGGAATTACATTGTGACATACTTTGTTCTGAAACAAATAAAGAACAAAATATGACAATGTTAATTACTAAACATTTGATATTTGTATATATTTTCAAAATCAACGAAAATTTTTAACAAAATTAATCATAAAATATCAATAATTTCAATATTTTCTTGAAAATAATTCTGCATTTATACTAAATAACAAATTTATAGTTTTTATATTGCAGGAAAACACCTGTAAACAAATAAATATTAACAATTTTGTATTAGCTCAATATTGGAATTATTGATTTGTTCAGTTAATAATTTTGTAAATGTGATAATCATTTTGAATTTGTTAACATATTATTAAGTTATATAAACATAAATATCAGATAAATGTTATTTTAAATAATTGTTTAAAAATAAAGCAGATTTTACTTGACTTTGCCTCTATGAATGTTGTATCTTTGCAACATGGCAGGAATAAGGAAATATAGTCATATGGATGATATGCGGGGCAAGCTCGGCAGGATTGTCATATCAAAAAATAAATATGGGAGTATTGCATACGAGATGCCTGAATATGTTGACAGAAAAAGTAATGCACAGATAAAGACGAGGCAATTACATTCCGAGGTTATTGAATTATGGCATACTTTAACTCCAAAGGAAATATATTATATTGACAGGCAAGCATCTGACGTGGGTATAAGGAGCTTGTGCAAACCGGCAAAGATTGTTGATGGTTATTCATTATTTTATTATCTGAAAAGAAACTTACAAGAAATAGGCGAACCTCTGACAAAAGAAGTGAAAGGATTAACTCTTGGTGTGCAGCACATATATGATATCAGAGTGGAATTGAAGAAATTCAGGGGAAAACAAGGGTTAAGATTATTTATTGGAGATAAGATAGATGAAAACACAAAGCTTATAGTATATGCAACACATTCGTTAGGTGGCGGGATAGGTAAGCCAAATGAATCGTGGTACAGGAAAATAAGTGTATTAGATTCAAAATTCAAATCAGGTTCATATATAACGACAGATTACCTCAAAGTCTTCAAATCCATAGAAATGGATAAAATCAGCATCTACTTCAGGTTCAAGACAGTAGATAAGATTAGCGGATTAGCTTCAAACCCCGAAATTAGTATCTTCACTTTGCTACTCTAAGGAAGTAGTTAGGTATTCCCTAGATTGTCCATAGGTTACCCATAGATTGTTCATAGGTGGCTCCATTACATACGGAGCAACACCGGAGATAGTCCATATATACCCCAAAGCAACACGCATGAAGATAGCAAGATTTGTCAGATAATCAGATTTATCAGATTATTCGCATAATAATTAATTTTAAATGTGCTCATGAGCTCACTTCGTTCGGTTCATCAGATTTAAATTTTAAAGATACTCAAAGACAAATACTTATACTAACCAGCTAACAAGATGATTAAAATCAAAAAATTAAAAAAGCTATAACACAAAGAAACACAAAGAAATAAAAACACAAAGACACACAAAGAAATCATTTGTCTTGTTAGCAGTTTAGTAT
>CAZMDE010000146.1:0-6612 GCA_964564355.1 uncultured Bacteroidales bacterium
GTCCTGAGTCAGCATGTTTATTGTTAACACCAGCATTGATAGCTTTTCTTCAGGTGCAGGCAATCTATGATTATCAAGGTTTTTCTGGAGTTTGTTAACCCAGGGTACGTGTGCAAATGAAAATGTTGCAATCCTGTCAGGCGATAGCTCAATTGTCTTTTCTATATTCTCTTTAAAGCTGTTTAATGTTTGATGAGGCAATCCGTAAACCAGGTCGAAGTTAATGCCTTTAAACCTGTTCTGTCTTATTCTGTTTACAAGCTCATTTAATGGATGCTTAGAGGGTTTCCTGTTGATTGTTCTTAATACATCATCATGGAAATCCTGTATGCCAAGGCTTATCCTGTTTAGTCCCATTTCAGCAAGCTTATCAACATCTTCAAACTCAAGATAAGCAGGGCTGCATTCTATTGAATTCTCGCAATTGTCAGCCAAAGTGAAATGCGACTTTATTTTGTCAAGCACTTCGTTCAGGTATTCAAACTTTATAGAATTTGGAGTGCCGCCTCCAAAGTGTATCTGCGTTACTTCTCTTGATTTATCTATATGCTGAGCAAATGAATCAATCTCTTTTTTAACGCTGTCTATGTATTTCCTGATATTTTCCTCGCTTGTCGATTCTGTAGTGTTGCATCCGCAGAAGTAGCAGCGCTGAGGACAAAATGGTATATGTATATAAATGGAAATGTTCTCCGGCTTTTCTTTGTTAGAGCTTATTATCGATTTGATAAGGTCATCTTTTGTGAATTGATTGTGGAAGCTTGTAGCAGGAGGATAGCTCGTATATCGTGGTCCCTGTTTATTATATTTTTCAAGAAACTGTGTAGTAATATTCATAGAGTTCTAATTTCTAACTTCTATCTTCTAATTTAATTTCTTTTCCAGTCAGTATTTTTTACCCAGTCAACAACAAATTTAACAGTCTCAAAACTGTTATCTGCCATCAAACCATGTCCTGTATTGAATATCCACTTGCTTTCTTTCCTGCCAAAAGGAATAAATTTTTCAAGCTCTTTTGTTATGATGTCTTTGTTATCGACAGAAAGTATTCTCGGGTCAAGGTTTCCCTGCAATCCTAAATGACTGTCAGCAATTTCCCAGGCTTCGTCTAATGAGAACTGCCAGTCAATACTTATAAAATCTGCTATATCTGAATTCAAATGAGAGATTCCGTATGCCAATCCTTTAGGGAAATATATCACAGGAACACCGACAGATTTAACAGCAGAGGTTATCCTTTTTATGTATGGTAATATCTTTTCAATATAAACATCTGAAGGGAGAAGCCCTGCGTGACTTTCAAAAAGCTGAAATGCATCTATTCCATGTTTTGCCTGTGTGGTGGCATATTCAATGGATAGTTCTGTTATTTTTTCAAGTATAGCTGAGGCTGTTTTGGGGTCATTATAGAAAAGCTTTATAGCATCTGAAAAATTGTGATTAAAGCTGTTCCCCTGAACCATATAGCAGAAAGTAGTAAAAGGCGCTCCGCAAAATCCTATTAATGATACATCTGTTGGTTTGTCTTTCTTGATTATATCAATAGCTTTGTATATATGTTCAAGCTTTGTAGAGTCAGGTTTAAGTGATGAAATCTGATTATCAGGATTATTTAAAGGAGTATCAAAAACCGGTCCTTTATCAGTAAATGTCAGATTCATGCCCAATGCTTCAGGAATAACCAGAATATCAGAAAAGAGAATTGCTGCATCTACGCCCAAATCATAAACAGGAAGCAAAGTGACCTTTGCTGCTAATTCAGGAATTCGCATTAATTCATGAAAACTATGAGATTCTCTAAGCTTAAGGTAGGAAGGTAATACTCTTCCAGCCTGACGCATAAACCAAACCGGTGGTCTTTCTGTTTTAATTCCTTTTATTGTGTCTGAAAATATGCTCATTTAGTCGTTAGTATTTAGTCTTTAGTCATTAGTAAAACAAAATTGCTCATTGCTCATTGTTAATTGAGCGAAGCGCAGAAAGGCTTGCATCTATTGTTTTTTGTATATCATCATCTGAATGTGCATAGGAGATGAATGCTGCTTCAAACTGTGAAGGAGCAAGGTATATGCCTGACTCAAGCGATAGCCTGAAATATTTTCCGTACTTTTCTTTATCAGATTTCATGACATCATCAAAGGATTCGACTTTTTCAAGCTCAGTAAAAAACATTGTCATTATTGAGCCAACTCTGTTGATAACAGCTTTATTGCCTGTTTTCTGCAGATTGTCTTTTAATCCTTTTTCCAGCATTGCAGCTTTTCTTTCAAGCTCTTCATAAAAATTGTGAGTTTTGCTGATAGTTCTCAGCATTGCAATACCTGCTGCCATAGCAAGGGGATTACCTGATAAAGTGCCTGCCTGGTATATATTCCCGGCAGGAGCAAGATGGTTCATAATTTCTTTTTTTCCGCCATAAGCACCAACAGGCAATCCCCCTCCGATTATTTTTCCGAGTGTTGTTAGGTCAGGCATTATTCCGTAATATTCCTGTGCACCGCCTTTTGCTAACCTGAAGCCAGTGATGACTTCATCAAAGATAAGCAATGAGTGATATTTATCAGCAATATTCCGCAAGCCTTCAAGAAATCCTTTTACAGGCAATACAACTCCCATGTTGGCAGCAACAGGCTCAACAATAATTGCAGCTATTTCATTACCAAATTCACTGAATATTTTTTCTACAGATTGCAGATTATTATAATCTGCAATCAGAGTATCTTTAGCAACGCCTTCTGTCACTCCGGGACTGTCAGGAAGTCCTAAGGTTACAGCTCCTGAACCGGCTTTAATAAGAAAAGAGTCACCATGTCCATGATAGAGGCCTGCAAATTTGAGTATCTTGTTCTTGCCTGTATAGCCTCTTGCTAATCGTATTGCGCTCATTGTCGCCTCAGTTCCTGAATTGACAAGCCGCACCATTTCAACTGAAGGAACCATTCTGATAATCAATTCAGCCATCTCGGTTTCCTGTAGTGTTGGCGCTCCAAAGCTTGTCCCTTTTTCAGCAGCTTTTTTAATAGCTTCTATGATTGGCTCAAAAGCATGTCCAAGTATCATAGGTCCCCAGGAACTCACATAATCAATATATGTGTTTCCGTCTATATCTGTTATTTTTGAACCTTTGGCATGATCAATCAGGATTGGGTTGCCGCCTACTCCTTTGAATGCTCTTACAGGAGAATTAACCCCACCGGGGATTATGTCACAGGCTTTTTTATATTCAGTTTTGCTTCTTTCGATGTTCATATTCTATAGTTGAGAGTTCGTGGTTCGTAGTTTGGAGTATAAAAATATTAAAAAAAATTATCTGCTTAAAACTTTGGCAATGTCTTTAGCAAAGTAGGT
Organism: uncultured Bacteroidales bacterium; assembly: GCA_964564355.1. Classification (GTDB taxonomy): domain Bacteria; phylum Bacteroidota; class Bacteroidia; order Bacteroidales; family JAGODS01; genus CAZMDE01. The sequence goes on from CAZMDE010000146.1 coordinate 3,349, forward strand.
AATAATAATATCTGCGCCGGCTCTTTTGATAGAAGTAACAATCTCCATCATGATTCTTTCCTCGTCAATCCAGCCATTTGCGGCAGCAGCTTTAACCATTGAGAACTCACCGCTTACATTATATGCAGCAATAGGAATGTTAAAAGTGTCTTTTGCCCTGCGGATAATATCAAGATAGCTCAGGGCAGGCTTAACCATAACTATATCTGCACCTTCTTCTATGTCCAGTTCAATCTCTCTCATAGCTTCGTCACCATTTGAAGGATTCATCTGGTAGCTTCTGCGGTCGCCGAATTTAGGAGCTGAGTCGGCTGCTTCCCTGAAAGGTCCGTAGAAACCTGAGGCATATTTTGCAGAATAGGACATGATAGGAGTGTTGTAAAAATTGTTCTCATCAAGAATTTTCCTTATACGCCACACTCTTCCATCCATCATATCGCTCGGAGCAATTATATCAGCACCTGCTTTAGTAAGAGATAATGCCTGTTTTGCAAGAGTTTCAAGAGTCAGGTCATTATCAACGTCTCCGTCAACTATAGTGCCGCAATGCCCGTGGCTGGTGTATTCACAATTACAAACATCTGCAACAATCAATAAATCATTATTAAGGGTTTCTTTTATTGCACGAATAGCCTTCTGAACTATTCCGTTCTCACTGTAAGAAATATCACCATGTTCGTCCTTGCTTTCAGGAATGCCGAAAAGCAAAACAGATTTAACTCCTGTATCAACTATCTTTTTACACTCTTCTACCAGCAAATCAACAGATAGCTGTGAATTACCGGGCATAGAGGAAATAGGGTTATTCACTTTCTTGCCGGGGCAAACAAATAAAGGCATAATAAGATCATTAACACTAACAGATGTCTCTGAAATCATATTACGCAAAATGGGATTTTTTCTTAATCTGCGAAGTCTTGTTACTGGAAACATAGCTTTAAAATTATAAATTATGAATTATAAATTGTCAAAATATTTTTCAATATCCTGTGCGAAATTAAGTCCGTCAGGCTTAGTTGAAACTAATAAAGGCTTTTGATTGTATCTCAAAATTTCCTTTTCTGTTGTTTGTCCAATACAGGCAATCTTTAAAGAATCTTTATTAATCAGTTTAAGAAAATTATTAACTCCTGAAGGACTTGTAAAAATAATCATATCGTAATTATCTTTTTTGATTCTTTCAATAATATCTTTTGAATGATTTCTTGTATCAAGGGTTTTATAAATATCTATTCTTGTTAGGTCAGCTATTTTAGAAAGTCCTGTTTCGAGAGTTGATTTAGCAAGCTCCCCGAGAACTAATAAAACCTTATCTCCTTTTTTGATTTGCTTATTTGCAAGCTCTTTTACCATCTCCTCAGATGTATTCCCAGAAGAAATAAAATATGAAGTCATGCCATTGCTTTTAACTTCCTGAGCAGTCTTTTCGCCAATAGCTGCAATTTTAATTGAATTGACATTATAAGCAGATATTTTCAGTTTCTTAAGAGTTCTGAAAAAGAAATCAACACCGTTTTTGCTTGTAAATACAATCCATTGAAAAGATTTGATGTTTATGAGAGCATTTTTAATATTATCGTTTATTATTGCAGATGAAATTTCTATCATCGGAAAATCAATAACATTAGCACCTTTGTCCGACAGGTAATCCTTAATATTATCCTCTCTTGATATAGGTCTTGTAGAAATAATTGTTCTGTTTTTAAGGCTTTTCATATATTTTCAGAATTTAATACCCAAATTATCAGCATCTGCTTTAATCTTCTCAGCAAGACTTTTGCCAAGTTCTTCTCCCTGGTCCAAAGATGCTTTATCAGACAGGCGTATAAGTTGTTGAGAAATATGATTTCCTAACATTACTGTTAAATGTATAAAACTATTATCTATAGTGGCATAAGCAGCAAAAGGGAATTTGCAGCCACCACCAATTGTTTTCATAAAACTTCTTTCAGCTTTGACGGCTATTTCTGTTTCAGTATGATTTATAGTTCTTAAAAGATTAATAGTTTCTTCATCATCGCTTTTACATTCAATTGCAATAGCCCCCTGACCAATAGCAGGAATAGAGGCATTGACAGACAGATAAGAGTTTTTGGGTATTTCCTTACCTAACCTCTTAAGCCCTGCTGCAGCGAGCACAATTGCATCATAATCCCCTTCATGCAATTTTCTTAGGCGGGTATCAATATTTCCTCTGAGGTCTTTGAAAACTGCTCCAGGTTTAATATCTGCAATCTGGACAATCCTTCGTGGACTGCCTGTTCCGATAACACAGGAATATTTAAGTTCATCTAATGTGATATTATTATTTGTCAGAATTACATCTCTCGTGTCTTCTCTTTCAGGAAAAGAGGCAAGAGTTAGTCCATCAGGCTGCAAGCCGGGAACATCTTTTAAACTATGAATTGCAAAGTGAGCTTTACCGTCAATTACTGCTTTTTCGAGTTCCTTAACGAAGATACCTATGCCGCCAAATTCAGTTAAAGGCTTATCACTAACTTTATCTCCCTGGGTGATAATTTTAACTATTTCAAATTCACAACCGGGATTTTTTGCTTTAAGCAGTTCAACAGTTTGCAATGTTTGAGTATGCGCTAAAAGGCTTGGCCGAGTAGCAACAATGTATTTTTTTCTTTTTTCTATCAATTTCTCTTAAAATTTATCAGTTTGCAAAGATACTCATTAATTCTCGTTGATGTCAATAGTAAATGAGTCATTAAGGGTTTCGGTTATTGAAATCAGGTCTTCTGTAGAAGTAGAATTTTTAATATTCTTCATTATGACCTTAATTAATTTATCGGAATAAGAATCAAGCATCTCGCTCATTATCTTCTGCTGCTCTTTATCAAGTGAATTAAAAGTGGATTTATAAGAAGCTATTGTTCTTTCCTTAAGTATGTCAAGTTTATTTTTGATTTGCATCATAGCCGGGATAATAAACTGCTTGGAATACCAGCCAAAGTATTCCCCAGTAACATCAAGAATTATTTTTTCAGCTTTTTTTATTTCAAGAGAGCGTTTCTCCATGTTTGAATCAATAAGTTTTTTCAAATCGTCAATAGAATACAAAAGACAGTGATTAAATCTCCCTATTTCAGGGTCAATATTTCTTGGCATAGACAGATCGATAAATATCTTTGTTTTTTCTTTTGAATGATGACATAATTCTGCAAGCTCAGATTTTTTAATTACATAATCTTTTGAGCTTGTTGAAACAATAATAATATCATTATCATGAATAGCATTATACCTGTTTTCATAATC
>CAZMDE010000147.1:0-6596 GCA_964564355.1 uncultured Bacteroidales bacterium
AAAGGAGCGAAATACAGCATGGCAGCTAATGCTGAAACTATTATAGGAAATACGGCTCCGGGTGACTGAAACTCAAAATAGATGCCCGCAACAATTATCATAATAAGTATGCCGCTAACAACAGGATTGACAAGAAATCCGATAAGTCTGTCAATAAAGGTAAGGTGCTGCTCGACAATCTTATAATTGGTAATACCTGCAGCCTTCATAACATCATCAACATTTGTTACTTCGCCATCACAATATTGATGCTTAATAGCTTCTGCCACAGTGAAAGTTAAAACCCTGTTAGAGTCTGCAATGCCCGGCATCTTTCTTATTGCCCCAACCATAGCTTCGGCTATGTCAGGATTTCTTCCTTTGGCTTCTGCTGTTGACCGCATCATAGAACGCATATAGGACTGGTACTTATCTGCAAGCTTTTCCCCTTTCTCATCAACAACAGTAGCTGCACCAATGCTTGCTCCCTTAACCATGTATATTTTATCGCATGCTATAGATATCAGAGCTCCTGCAGAAGCAGCATTATTATCAATAAATACATAAACTGGTATTTTTGAGTGGAGTATTTTAGTCCTCATGGAATCGGCAGACTCAAGCATGCCGCCGTAAGTGTTCATGTGAATAAGCATAATGTCGGCTTTCATTTCCTTAGCCTCTTTGAAAGCCTTTAAAGTTTTCCTCCATACAGGCGGGGCAATCATTTCTTTAATGTCAAATTTGTAAACTTTGTATACTTTGTTGGGAATTACAGGAGAAGCAAAAGAATGGATAATTGAGAATTGACAATTGAGAATTAAAATGAATAAAATTTTAAGAAAAGATGCAGTTAATTTTTTCATGAGTTTGCAAATGTTTAGTTCAGCAAACTTACATAAATTAATTAACAGGAAAATATTTGAAAAGAGGAAAGTAAATTAGTTATCGGATTCTATCATTGCAAAAAGATTTTCAAACCATTCCATAAAAGGCGGGGAAATATTCACCCTGGTTTCAGGGTTAGATACTTTCGGAAGGTAAAGCAAAAGGTCATCGCCAGAAGGAGTAAGAACGACTTCATCAGAGAATGACTTAAAAGCATTAAGCATATCTCCGGGCAGATTTCTGCTGCATATCAAAGTTGTATAACTATTCATTAAGATTGCAGTATCTACAAACCTGAATTGCAGATTAGTCTGAATGCCTGATTCTCTATATTTTTTCATAATATTACTCCTTAAAGTTTATATTTTTGAACAAAATAATAATCAGCATTAAAATAAAAATTAAGTAAAAGTTTAACAGACTTGTTATACTTCTTATACGAAAAATAGATGGTTGAGGTTTTTAATAAAATTTAATATCTTTGCTTATGTATTTATATATTCATGCTATAAGAAAAATAACAGCAGTGTTATTGTTGCGTTTAATATCATAATATACTACATGTCAAGTATTTTACAATCCTTCCAATCTGTTTTTATTAAAAATAGTTTATTAACAATTGGGTGGTGATAAAAATAATAAAATTTATTGCAATTATTACAATTTAATTATCTACTTTCGTAAAAAATTAATAATTAATATATATCTGATTTATAGATTATTAGTAATAATTAAACTATTAATTTTTATTCAGTAATTCTACAAATCAATAATTCAGCTAACAGCTATTAAAGTATGGAAAATGAAGAAATGGTCCCCGGGGAAAAAATAACTTTGGTAAATATTGAGGACCAGATGAAGACCGCTTACATTGATTATTCAATGTCAGTGATAGTTTCGAGGGCATTGCCTGATGTACGGGATGGACTTAAGCCTGTTCACAGGAGAGTTTTGTTCGGGATGTATGAATTGGGAATGTTTGCAAACCGCCCTTATAAAAAATCGGCAAGAATAGTAGGGGAGGTACTTGGTAAATTTCATCCTCACGGAGATACTTCAGTCTATTTTGCTATGGTTCGTATGGCGCAGGAATGGTCATTGCGCTATCCTTTGATTGACGGTCAGGGAAACTTTGGCTCCATTGACGGTGACAATCCCGCTGCTATGAGGTATACTGAGGTAAAGCTGAAAAAAATAGCAGAAGAAATGCTCTCTGACCTTGACAAAGAAACTGTTGATTACCAACTTAATTTTGATGATACTCTTAAAGAGCCTGTTGTATTGCCTTCGCGAATTCCTAATCTGCTTCTAAACGGTACATCTGGAATTGCTGTTGGTATGGCAACAAATATGCCGCCTCATAATCTCACAGAAGTAATAGATGGTATTGTAGCTTATATCGAAAATAAAGAGATAACAATACCAGAATTGATGGCTTTCATTAAGGCACCTGACTTTCCTACAGGCGGAGTTATATACGGATACGAAGGAGTTAAGGAAGCTTTCATGACAGGGAGGGGAAGAATTGTTATCAGGGGTGAATCAACATTTGAGACAGGTGACAATGGAAGGGAAAGTATTGTTATTACTTCAATTCCTTACCAGGTGAATAAGTCTGAAATGATAATAAGGACAAGCGAACTGGTAGAAGAAAAAAAGATAGAAGGCATTTCTGCTGTAAGAGATGAATCGGACAGAACAGGTATGCGCATTGTATATGACCTTAAAAAAGATGCTATTCCGAATGTTGTCTTAAATAATTTATATAAATATACTGCTCTTCAATCTTCCTTCAATGTAAATAACATTGCATTAGTCAAAGGAAGACCTATGACTCTTAACCTTAAAGACCTTATATTTCACTTTGTCAATCATCGTATTGATGTTGTTGTCAGAAGGACTAAGTTTGAGCTTAATGAAGCAGAAAAGAAGGCTCACATACTTGAGGGATTAATTATTGCAATTGACAATCTTGACGAGGTAATTGCTTTGATAAGAGCATCGCAGACTGTTGAAGAGGCCCGTAATGGATTGATGGAGAAATTCTCTTTAAGCGAAATACAGGCAAGGGCTATAGTTGACATGCGTTTGCGTGCTTTAACAGGACTTGAGCGAAACAAACTCAAACAGGAATATGAAGACTTATTAAAACTTATTGAGAAACTGAAAGCCATACTTGCAAGCGAAGAATTGCAAATGCAAATAATTAAGGATGAGCTTCAGGAAATAAAGGAAAAATACGGTGATAAGCCTAAAACTGAAATAATTTACTCAGCTTCCGATTTTAATATTGAAGATACGATACCGGATGATAATGTGGTTATAACTATATCGCACATGGGATATATAAAACGTACATTATTAAGCGAATTCAGGCGGCAGAACAGAGGTGGAAAAGGCTCAAAAGGGTCAGATTCAAGAGATGAAGACTTTATTGAACATCTCTATATAGCTACTATGCATAATTATATGCTGTTCTTTACAGAAAAGGGTAAATGTTTCTGGATGAGAGTATTTGAGATACCTGAAGGCACCAAAGTATCCAAAGGAAGACCAATACAAAACCTTATTAACCTTGAATCAGGTGACAATATTAGGGCCTATATCAATGTTAAGGACCTTAAAGATGAAGAGTATCTGAATAATAATTACATAATCCTATGTACAAAGAAAGGTATTATTAAGAAAACCACGCTGAAAGCATATTCGCGTCCGAGACAGAACGGAATTAATGCAATTACAATAAGAGAAGGCGACAAACTTTTACAGGCAAGACAGACCAACGGAACTAATGAAGTGTTGCTTGCAGTGAAGTCAGGTAAGGCTGTGAGATTCAATGAGTCAAAAGTAAGACCAATGGGAAGAAATGCTGCAGGTGTAAAAGGTATTACTTTAGGCAATAGCAAGGATGAAGTTATAGGAATGATATGTCTTGAAAGTAATGTATATGATATTCTTGTAGTTTCTAAAAAAGGATATGGTAAACGCTCATGTTTGGAAGATTACAGGGTTACAAATAGAGGAGGAAAAGGGGTGAAAACGCTTAACATTACTGATAAAACGGGCAACCTTATCTGCATTGAGAATGTTACAGATAATAATGACCTGATGATTATTAATAAATCAGGCATTTTTATTCGTCTGCCGGTTAAAAGTCTCAGGGTTATGGGAAGAGCTACACAAGGTGTAAGACTCATAAATCTTAAGGAATCAGATGAAATTGCTGCTGTTTCCAAAATAGATGTTGAAGAAGTTATTCCGGAAGAAATTGTATCACCAGGTGATGAATTACATGTTCCTGAAATAATCGATGAGGTTGATAAATCTGATCAGTTGTTACACATGCCTGAGAATGAGGAAGAAACAAAAGAAGATGATAAAAATATTATAAATCCGGGTGATAATGGCAAGGATATTGATGTATAGAAGTTTAAAATACTAACTTATTAATTCTATAAATTATACTGTTATGAAAAAAGTAATTGTAATAACACTTATTCTATTATTTGGAACCACATTGGTTAAATCTCAGCCTTTCAATGTACAGAGTGCATATAATTTTATGAATAAAGGCAAGCTTGATAAAGCAAAAACTGCTATTGATGAAGCAACTCTTGATGGTAAAACATCAACCTGGCCTAAAACCTGGTATTACAGAGGAAGCATTTATTATGATATTTATTTTTCAAAAGATAAAAATTTTAAATCTTTAGATACAAATGCACTTAAAGTATCATTTGACGCATTTTTAAAAGCTATTCAGCTTGATGAAAAAAAAGAATTCTTTAATGATTACCATCCAAAAATATTATCGTGTGAAGCTCAGTATTACTATAATAAAGGTATTCAGAGTTATAACCTCGGTGTAAAAAATAATGATAAAAAAAGCTTTAAAGATGCTTTATCAAATTTTGAACTCACTATAGCTACAAGCGCTCAGTTAGGAATAACAGATACTAGTTCGCTTTTTAACGCAGCAATATCTGCTGAAAAATCTGGTAAATATGACATTTCGCAAAGTTATTATGCTAAATTAATTAAGCTACAGCCAAAGAAAATTGTTTATTATCTTAACCTGCAGAAAGTATTTAAAATGAATAAAGATACTGCAAAAGCATTAGAAACAATTAATAAAGGACTCGAATTATTTCCTGAAAACCTAACGCTTATTATTGAACAAACAAATATTTATCTTGCAAAAGGTCAGACCGAAAAAGCCCAACAAAATCTTTATAAAGCTATTGAAAAAGACCCAAAAAACTTTAATCTTTATTATGCTATAGGTAATAATTATGACAAAATATATTATGATACTGTTAAAACAATGCCTGAGAGATTGGCAGCATATCAACAATCAGAAGAGGTTTATAAAAAGGCAATAGAGCTAAAACCGGACTTTTTTGATGCAAATTACAATCTTGGAGCATTATACTTTAATGAAGGAGTGAGATTAAAAGAAGTTGCTGATAAAATTCAGGATCAAAAGAAATATGAAGAAGAAAATTCTAAGGTTGATCCATTGATGCAAAAAGCTTTACCATTTCTTGAAAAAGCAATTCTATTATTACCAAATGATAAGAATACATTAATTTCTTTAAAATCTATATATGCAAGAACTAAACAATATGATAAGGCTAAAGAAATTAATCTCAAACTCGAACAGCTAAATGCTGCAAAACAAATTAAGAAATAAAATACAATAGGGTAGAGTAATTAAAATTTTTAAAAATGAAAATTTTAAATTTTACTGTATATGTTACATTTGTTAGGTATTTTCCCCATTTTTATAAAAGAAGTTCAGTTTATAATAAATATATTATTTCAAATATACTCTATTTAACATAATATTAATTATGGGACATATAAACATGATTAATAAATGCTTGTAAATAACTGAATAAAAGTTGTTTGTCTTAATAAATATTCCTTATAATTTATTGCATTGATCTATTTTAAATACTAAAAAAATTTACAATTTTAAATTCGAATAAACGAAGAATATTTATTTACTAATTTTGTTTCTTGGAATGTATAGCAAGAAAAAAATGAGCAGTTAATAATTTATAACTTAAAAATTCATGCATTATGATTATTTATCAGAAATTTAAAACTGGATTGATAACAACATGCCTATTGTTGTATTTTTTTTCAACTTATTGCCAGAAAACAACAATTTCCATAACTAGATCAAGATTAAACAGTGAATCTATTTTTACTTTCCCAGTCAATGCTAGTAATTTTAATTACATATGTGCAATAGGACTTAAAATTTCTTATGATACAACTAAGTTAAAATTTATAAATTGTGATAGTATTAACCCTAAATTGACTTCTGCTATTTACAATGCTTTTAGTGGATTAGTTGCTTTTGCTTGGGCATCTGCTGATGGCAGAACACCTGTTAATATTGCCAATGGTTTGCTTTTTAACATTCGATTCCGGAAATTATCAAGTGGCTCATCTGTACTTTCTTTTGTAAAAGGAGATACAATGGTTTCAGATTGTGATTTAAATTCTAAAGATTTAAATTTTAATAATTGTAAAATCGAAGAATAATTGGTAGACGAAAAACTAAATATATTATAGTTTGGGGTTTACAGGCAAAGTAAAAATAAAATTACTACCTTTACCAATCTCGCTTTGAACACTTATTTTTCCATTCATTTTTTCGACAAATTCTTTACATAATATTAATCCTAATCCTGTTCCTTTTTCATTTTCTGTTCCTAAAG
>CAZMDE010000148.1:0-6571 GCA_964564355.1 uncultured Bacteroidales bacterium
TTTGCAAAGTCAAAAGATGTAATTCAGGGAAGCACATCTGAAGAGTTAATACCTGATGCAGTGAAATATTCAATGCTATCTGTTTTACTTTTAAAAGAAGTTCAAAATCAGAAACAGACAATTGATATGCTCACTAAGCGTCTTGAGAAGCTGGAAAATGAAAAAAATAAATAAAAACTGCTAAATTTGCAATTTTATAAGATATCTAACATCTAAAAATCTAATGTCTGATATATTTTCTTCAAAAGAGATAAGAGAAAAGTTTCTTGACTTTTTCAAGTCAAAGCAGCATAATATTGTGCCTTCTGCTCCTATGGTCATTAAAGATGACCCAACTCTGATGTTCACTAATGCAGGGATGAATCAGTTTAAGGATATATTTCTTGGCAATACACCTGCAAAATATAAGCGTGTAGCTGATACTCAGAAATGCTTAAGGGTTTCAGGAAAACATAATGACCTTGAAGAAGTCGGTATAGACACTTACCATCATACAATGTTCGAGATGCTTGGTAACTGGTCATTCGGGGATTATTTCAAGAAAGAAGCAATAGAATGGGCATGGGAACTGCTAACAGAAGTATATAAAATAGATAAAGAGCGACTCTATGTTACGGTATTTGAAGGTGATGAACAGGATGGCACGCCAAAGGATGATGAGGCTGCAGCTTATTGGAAAAATGTAATTCCGGAAGAACATATCTGTCTTGGAACAAAAAAGGATAACTTCTGGGAAATGGGAGATACAGGTCCCTGTGGTCCATGCTCTGAAATACATGTTGACTTACGCAGCGATGAAGAAAGAAAAAAGACAAAAGCACAGGAACTTATCAATAAAGACAATCCTCTTGTTATTGAAATATGGAATCTTGTTTTTATCGAATTCAACCGCATGTCGGATGGTCGGCTTGTCAGCTTACCGGCTAAGCATGTAGATACAGGTATGGGGTTTGAAAGGTTGTGTATGGCAATCCAGGGAAAGAAATCAAATTATGACACTGATGTTTTCCAGCCTATTATTAATGAGATTTCAGAAATAGCAAAAAAGAAATACGGAAAGGATGTTAAGTCAGATATTGCTATGCGTGTTATTGCCGACCATCTCAGGGCAATTGTTTTTGCTATTGCTGACGGGCAGTTACCATCAAATAATAAAGCAGGTTATGTAATAAGAAGAATCCTGAGAAGAGCAGTTAGGTATGGTTATACATTTCTTAATCTTAAAGAGCCGTTCATTAATGAGCTTGTTACATTGCTGGTTAAAGAAATGTCTCCTGTTTTCCCTGAAATTCTTAAGCAGCAGGATCTGATAAAGAAAGTGATTGCTGAAGAAGAATTCGCTTTTCTGAGAACTTTGTCATTAGGTATTAAAAGATTTGAAGATTATACTACAACAAATAAAGGCACTAAAGTAATTGATTGTTTTTTTGCTTTTGAGCTTTGCGATACTTTTGGATTTCCTGCTGACCTTATTCAGCTTATGGCTAAGGAAAAAGGCATACAGATAGATATACAGGGATTTGAGGAATGTATGAATCAGCAAAAAGCCCGTTCACGTGAGGCTGCAGAAGTTGATAAGGGCGACTGGATTGTTTTGATGAAAGATATTGATAAAACTGAATTTGTTGGTTATGATACATTGGAAATTGAGGCAGAAATAATCAAATATAGAAAGATTAAGGGCAAAAATAATGAGTTTTATCAGCTAGTTCTAAACCGCACTCCTTTTTATGCAGAGTCAGGCGGACAAGTTGGTGATAAAGGTTTGCTTTCATCAGGTGAAGAAAAGATAGTTGTAAAAGATACTAAAAAAGAAAATGACCTAATTGTTCATATTACTGATAAAGTCCCATCAAATATTGATAAGCCATTAAAGGCAACTGTTGATTCGTATAAACGAAAGCTGACAATGAACAATCATTCTGCAACACATCTTATGAATGCCGCTTTAAAGCAGGTACTTGGCAATCATATAGAGCAAAAAGGCTCACTTGTAGATGAAAATCATTTGCGTTTCGATTTCTCGCATTTCTCAAAAATGACAAATGAAGAAATTGCAAAAGTGGAAGCCATTGTTAACTCAAAGATTCGTGAAAACATTCAGATTGAAGTTATGCGGGATGTGTCTGTTGACAAGGCTATTAAAAAAATGGGTGCTGTAGGAGTTTTCGGTGAGAAATACGGTGATCTTGTCCGTGTAGTGTCGTTTGATAAAGATTTTTCTATTGAACTATGCGGCGGAACCCATGTGCCTGCTACTGGGCAGATTGGATTCTTTAAAATAATGTCTGAAAGCGCTATTGCTGCAGGAGTTCGCAGGATAGAGGCAATTACTGCAGATAAGGCTGAAGAATATATCAATGAGCAGCTTAATATTATTGAAGAAGCTAAGTCTCTGCTAAAAAATTCCAAAGACCCTATGAAAGCATTACAGGCTCTAATTGATGAAAATTCAGCTCTGCAAAAGCAGCTTGAACAGCTTAATAAGGAAAAGATTGAAAGCATTAAGCTTCAACTAATCAAGGAAGCAGAAAAGATTAATAATATTAATTTTATTGCAAGGAAAGTTGAAATGGATACCGCATCAGTTAAGGACCTTGCTTTCAGGCTTAACAGTTCTCTAGAAAGCCTCTTCCTTATTCTTGGCAATGAAAGCGATGGAAAAGCTAATATCACTATAATGATTTCTGATAACCTTATTAAGGAAAAAGGATTAAATGCAGCAAATCTGATTAAAGACCTTGCCAAAGAAATACAAGGTGGGGGAGGAGGGCAACCTCATTTCGCCACTGCTGGAGGTAAGAAACCACAAGGAATGCAATCAGCATTTGACAAAGCAAAAGAAATTATTTTAAACCTGTAGAATTTTATATTTTTTTTTAAATACAATGATCAAAGTGGTCAATATTTAAAGATAATTTGTATAAATAAATATTCATACTAATTTTGCCTTCTCAAATTTAAATTTTTCTTAAAGAAAATCTTTAAACTTAATGTTATTTAACTCCTTCCATTTTTTAATATTTTTCCCTTTAGTAACTGCATTATTTTATATTTTACCTCATAAATTTCGTTGGTTAATGCTTTTAATAGCCAGCTGTGCATTTTATATGTTTTTTATACCTATTTATATACTGATTTTATTCATTACTATTTTAATAGACTATTTTGCAGGTATATGGATTGAGAAAGCTGTTGGAAATAAAAGAAAATTGTTATTGATAATAGTAAGTATAATTTCTACATGTTCTGTACTGTTTATTTTTAAGTATGTAAATTTTTTCAATAATAATGCTAGATTATTAGCTAATATCTTAGATTGGAATTACCCAATAGGAATATTGGATATAATTCTTCCAATAGGGTTGTCTTTTCATACTTTTCAAAGTTTAAGTTATGTTATTGAAGTATATAGAGGAAATCAAAAAGCAGAATATAATTTTGGAATTTATTCTCTCTATGTTATGTTTTATCCTCAACTTGTTGCCGGACCTATTGAAAGGCCACAAAATTTACTACATCAATTTTATGAATATCATAAGTTTGATTATAGTAAGGTAACCAATGGATTAAAATTAATGGCTTGGGGTCTTTTTAAAAAAGTTGTTATTGCGGACAGATTAGCTGTAATTGTTAATCAGGTATATAGTAATCCAACAAATTACGATGGTTTTCCATTAATTGTTGCAACAGTATTTTTTGCTTTTCAGATTTTTTGTGATTTTTCAGGTTATTCAGATATTGCTATTGGTGCTGCACAAGTAATGGGATTTAAATTAATGAAAAATTTTGATAGACCTTATTTTTCAAAATCAATTTCAGAATTTTGGTCCCGTTGGCATATCTCATTATCTACATGGTTTAGAGATTATTTATATATTTCTTTAGGAGGAAACAGAGTTTTAAAATGGAGATGGTATTATAATTTGTTTATCACATTTCTTGTTAGTGGATTATGGCATGGAGCTAAATGGACATTTGTTATTTGGGGTGCATTGCATGGCTTCTATCTGATTTTTGGGATTATATCATTAAGATATAAAAATAAAATTTCAAGAATTATTGGACTCGACAAATTACCTTTATTGCAAAACTTAATAATGGTTATTACAACATTTATTCTTGTATGTTTTGGATGGATTTTTTTCAGAGCAAACAATACCAGGGATGCGTTTTATATTTCGACACATTTATTTTATGACTTGAATAAAATGTTCTCTTTAGCTTCATTGAAAATTTATGTTTCAGGAAAATATGTTTTTGAAACTTTTAATGTAGGCAGGTTTGAGATACTTGTGGGTGTAGCATCAATAATTTTCATGGAAGTTGTTCATTTTATACAAAGAAAGAAAAGTATTATTCAACTTCTGTCTTCACAACCGGTCACAATAAGATGGTCTGCTTATATTTTATTAATAATGTCTATAATATTACTTTCAGATACAAATCAATATCAATTCATTTATTTCCAATTTTAAATGAAACAATTTCTTATTAAAAGTATAATTCTTCTTTTGCTCCTTTTCTTAATTGATAAGCCGATTGGATATTTTATTTCTAATGCTGCCATAAGAAAAAATGTTGATAAGAGATTAGAAAAAAAAAAAAAAAAAGAAATGTCACCAGAGTTAATTATTTTAGGTTCTTCAAGAGCTTATCATGGTTTTTCCGCATCTATAATTAAAAAAACAACAGGTTATAAGGCTTATAATTATGGATTTGCAGGGTCTAATATTGATTTCCATAACACAATTTTGGAACTTCTATTATATTATAAAGTCAAACCAAAAATAATAATACTAGCAATAGATGATGATAAAGAATTGATAGAAAATACTTCAATAAATTTTAGGTTTGATATTTTAAATCAATATGTTAAATATGATATAATTGATAGTATTATATGTGCAAGAAAGAAAAAAAATTATAATCTTTCTAAAATGTCTGATACATACAGGGAGAATATAAATGTTTCAGATGCTTTCAATTATATTTTACGTGGAGCTGATAAACCCGGTCCAATGGAGAATTATAAAAGTGATGGTTCAATGCCTATTGATGCGAAACCAATAGAAATACTTGGATATAATAGTAATTTCAGTACATATAATCAAATAAAGGAATCTGAATATTTACGTAATAAATTTATTGATTTTATTAATACTTGTAATAAAAGTTCAATCCATTTAATAGTTGTATTCCCACCTCAACTATATGCTCCCACTAAAAATTTTCATGATAGAATTAAAGGAGTTGCCTTGATAAATCCAAACATTTCTTATTTGAATTATGCAAAAAAATACACAAATCCTGAATTATTTTATGATCCAGTTCATTTAAACAGGAAGGGTTATGAAATATTCTCAGAAGATCTGGCTTTAAAAATTGATTCTATTTTCAAGCATTAGATTTCATTTTAATCCATTCTCTTGCATTCACAAAAGCTTCAATCCATGGTGAGACCTCGTCTGTTTTTCTGTTATCTAGATAATCTGCCCACTGCCAAGGAAGGAACGCACGTTCGAGGTGAGGCATCATTGCCAGGTGCCTACCGTCATCAGAAACTATTGCCGCAGCAGTAAAATCAGAACCATTGGGATTTCCGGGATATTCATTATAAGAATATTTAGCAGGAATTTTATAATTGGATTCCTTATCAGGGAAAGAAAACCTGCCCTCGCCATGGGCAACCCATATTCCAAGCCTTGAGCCTGCAAGAGATTTAAGCATTACCGAATCATTTTCAAAAATATCAACATTAAGAAATGCAGATTCAAATTTGTGAGATTCATTGAGCAGCATTTTAGGTTTATGGTCATGCTCAGGATATATCAAGCCCAGTTCAACCATAAGCTGGCAACCATTGCAAACACCCAGGCTCAGTGTATCTTTTCTCTTGTAAAAATTATCTAGAGCATTCTTTGCTTTTTCATTATAGAGAAAAGCTCCTGCCCAGCCCTTGGCAGAGCCAAGAACATCTGAATTTGAGAAGCCTCCTACAAACACAATAAAATTAATGTCTTCAAGGTTTTCCCTTCCTGAAATGAGGTCAGTCATATGAACATCCTTAACATCAAATCCTGCAAGATGCATTGCATAAGCCATTTCCCTGTCGCCATTAACTCCTTTTTCCCTTATTATTGCTGCTTTGATGTGAGTCTTCTCCCGTCTGTCCGAATTTATTTTATATTGTTCAGTCTTGCCTGTAAATGTTTCATTAAACCTGAAGCAGAGCGGCTGGGATTTATAATTCTGATAACGCTTTAAGGCAAGCTTTTCTCCGCACTGTTTCCTGTCGAACAGATAAGAAGTTTTGTACCAAATATCGCGCAAAGCGTTAATATCAAATTTGTAGTCTGAAACATCTGAACTAACTCTTAAAGTTCTTTCTTTTATTGGTTGACCTATGAAATAGTGCCTTACGTTATGTTTAGTAAGATAATCAACAATATAGTTCCTGTCAGAAACCTGTATGACTATTGAGGGATTCTCACTGAAAAGCAACTTAATAATATCTTTTTCATCGAATGCTGACAAATCAATATCAATTCCTGTTGCATTATCGACAAAA
>CAZMDE010000149.1:0-4645 GCA_964564355.1 uncultured Bacteroidales bacterium
ATTCATATCAGGAACAGTCTGACCTTCTTTACCCTGGAAGCCATTTTCCATAAGCCATTCTCTAACGAATTCTTTAGAGAGCTGTTTTTGCTGTTCATTTTTCTGTTGTCTATCCTGGTAACCATTTTTATAAAAATATCTTGAAGAATCAGGAGTATGTACTTCATCTATCAGATATATTTTATCATCAGCCTTGCCAAATTCATATTTTGTATCAACAAGTATAAGACCCATTCTGTCAGCTATCTCAGAACCTTTAATAAATAGCTGCATTGTATATTTTTTAAGCAATGCATAATCCTGTTCACTAACCAAACCCTGGTCAATGATTTCTTTATCAGAAATATCTTCATCATGACCAACGAGGGCTTTGGTAGTTGGAGTAATTATTGGTTCCGGAAACCTGTCGTTTTCTTTCATACCTTCAGGCATAGCAACACCACAAATCAGACGTTTTCCCTGTTTATATTCTCGCCATGCATGACCAGATAAATATCCCCTGATAACCATCTCTACTTTAAAAGGTTCGCAAAGCTTCCCAATCATAACATTAGGGTCACACAGCTTGATTTTCCAGTTAGGCACAATATCTTTTGTAGCATCAAGAAATTTATCAGCAATGCGGTTAAGGACTTCACCTTTATAAGGTATTCCTTCAGGTAAAACAACATCAAAAGCTGAAATTCTGTCAGTAACAACCATTACAAGATATTTATCATCTATCGTATAAACATCTCTTACTTTTCCTTTATAAAAACCAGTTTGTCCGGGCAATTTAAAATTCGTAGAAATTAATACATTGTTCATAAAACTATATATTTAAAATTAAGTTTTCAAAAATATTAATTATTTATGTCCTGCAATAAAAAGATTTGTAATTCCTAATAATTAATAATTGTACAATCCTGAACATGAGCTTCTTTATAATCTGTAAATATTTTTTATTAATATCAAAAACTTTAATAAATTTGCCGACGCAAAAAATCATGATTTATGAGGTTTGTATCGTTTAAAGCAACTTGTTTTACATTAGTTATATTGATTTTTGCATTGCTTTGCACCAGCTTCATAAAGGACAAAACAAATGAAAATCAACAAAAAGTATTAAAAAACTTAAAAAAATACAACATAGAATCAGGCATTATTGAATATTCTCTAACTGGTTTTACAAAAGGCACACAAACTGTTTATTTTGATAACTGGGGAATACGCGAAGCGACTTATTCAACAACCGAAACAAACATGATGGGTATTACTTCAAAGACCAACACTTTAATTTTAATTGACGGTGAATGGGCTTATAATATTAATTTGGATTCTAAGACTGGCACAAAATCCAAAAACCTGAATTATGAAGATATGTTAAAGTATTCATTAGATAATACAATTAAAGATATAAGTGAAAAAACAATGCAGGATATGGGTGGGGAAAAGGTTGGCAAAGAGGAAATACTAAAGAAAATGTGCGATGTATGGCAAATAAAAAAAATAAGTTCTAAAATGTGGATGTGGAATGGAATCAACATGAAAAATTCCACAAATATGGCAGGTATGAATATAGATATAGTAGCAACAAAATTTCAGGAAAACGGACGAATACCCTCCGATAAATTTAAAATACCTTCAGATATTAAGATTACAGATACGCCTGTTTTAAAAAATTAATTTTAAATAAATAGTAATTATTAACTAATAACAAATATCATGAAAAATAATGTGTTTTTTTGCTTACTGATAGTAATTGTTTATGGTTGGGGATCTAATTGTACAGCACAAGAAAGTAAAAGTCCCTTAAAACTGAAAAGTAAAACAGATACTGTCAGTTATATTATCGGTACTAATATTGGTATGCAGTTTAAACAAAATGAGTTAAATTTAAATACCGAGATTTTAAAACAAGGAATTGAAAATGCTGTAAAAGGTGAAAAACCTTTATTTAACGATTCAGTTGTAAAAATTATCATGACAAACTTTCAGAAAGAAATGATGGAAAAACAGGATGGAAAAAAGAAAGAAGATTTTGACAAGAATAAAAAAGAAGGAGATAGTTTCTTAGCAGAAAATAAGAAAAAGGAAGGTGTAGTCACTTTACCTAGTGGTTTGCAGTATAAGATTATTAAGGCAGCCAAAGGACCCAAACCAAAAGAAACAGATGAAGTAAAGGTAAACTATGAAGGCAAACTTCTAAACGGAACAATTTTCGATTCATCTTTTGAAAGAAAAGAGCCTGCAACATTTGGTGTTACCCAGGTTATTAAAGGTTGGGTAGAAGCATTGCAGCTTATGTCAGTGGGTTCAACATGGGAACTTTACATACCTGAAAATATTGCTTATGGTGACAAGCAGACTGGTGGTATTCCTGCAGGATCAACTCTTATTTTTAAAGTTGAATTGCTTTCTATAATTGAAAAGAAAGAAGAAAAAAAGGAAGAAAAAAAATAATTTAACCTATTTAGAAATTAAATAAATCAATTTTTTATGAAAAATATTTTAAATGTTTGCTTAGCAGGATTGATACTGTTTGTATTGGCATCAGGATGCTCAAAAGGTAAAAAAAGCTCTGTTGAAATGAAAACCAAAAAGGATTCTGTCAGTTATATAATAGGAACTGAGATAGGTTCAAATTTTAAACAAAACAGCTTAGAATTGAATACTGATCTGTTAAAGCAAGGAATAGATAATGCTCTTAAGGGTGATACTACAGTTATGAGCAGTGCCAATGTTAAAAAAGTTATGATGAGTTTTCAGAAAGAAATGATGGCTAAGCAGGAAGCAAAGAATAAGGAAAGTTTTAATAAGAATAAAATGGAAGGAGAAAAATTCCTTGCAGAAAACAAGAAAAAACCCGGTGTTTTAACCACTCCAAGCGGTTTGCAGTATAAAATCATAAAAGAAGGAAAAGGACAGAAACCTAAAGCAACTGATGTAGTAAAAGTTAATTATGAAGGAACACTTATCACAGGTAAAGTATTCGATTCATCTTTTGAAAAGGGTCAGCCTGTTACATTTCCTGTAAACCAGGTTATTCCTGGATGGACTGAAGCATTGCAATTAATGCCTGTAGGTTCTTCATGGGAGCTATATATACCTGAAAACATTGCATATGGTGAGCGTCAAACTGGAGGAATCCCTTCAGGTTCTGCCCTTGTTTTCAAGGTTGACCTGCTTTCTATTGAAAAAGCTGAAACTATGGATAACAAAAAGAAATAAAAGACAGCATAACCAGTAATTACAAAAAAGGAGTAACCCTTGTTACTCCTTTTTTCATTTCCTGTAACTGTCATGATAAAACTCATTATAAAATATTTTACCTAATAAGCAATAATATGATAACATTAAATATTATTTTTGCTTGTTTTTAAAATGCATTATTAAAATAGTCTCAAAAAGATTTTGCATAATTTTAACAACCCGTTATATGAAAAAGCAAATCTTCATAATAATTTCATCCTTCTGTCTTTGCCTATTGATTATTCAGATCTCTTATGCCCAGAAAACATGGACATTGGAAGATTGCATCAGCTATGCAAAGGAGAACAATATAAACATAAAGCAGCAAGAGCTGAATGTAAAGCTATCTGAATACAATCAATTCCAGAGCTATGCTTCATTATTGCCCAATATTAACGGATATGCATCCCACCAATATAATTACGGTCTTACTGTTGACCGCTATACTAACCAGTTTGCTAAAAACAAGGTGCTATCTGACAACCTTTATTTAAGCGGCTCTTTAACTTTATTTAACGGATTGCAACTCCAGAACACTATCAGGAAAAACAATGTTGACCTAATGTCCAGCAAATATGATGCAAGCAAGCTGATAAACGATATATCTCTGAATATAGCTAATTCTTACCTTCAGATATTATTTAACGATGAAATTCTAAAGACAACACAGGACCAACTTGACATTGACAAGCAGCAGGTTGAAAAAAGCAATAAAATGTTTGAAGCCGGTATAATAGCAAAAGGTTCTCTTCTATCAATTGAAGCCCAGGCAGCAGCCGATGAACTGCTGGTTGTTAATGCGCAGAACACACTGGATCTTTCTTATCTTGCTTTAAAGCAATTGCTTGATCTGCCTACCGGAGAAACATTTCAAATCAATAAACCACAGATTGAAATTACTGGTGAGGAATTGCTTAAAGAAAAGCCCGAAAATATATACTCAGCAGCCCTAAGCACTCAGCCAGATATTAAAAGTGCAGAGCTCAAAGTTCGCAGCTCGGATTTAAACCTTGCAATTGCGAGAGGCATGCGCAGTCCTCAGCTTACCTTGCAGGGAAATATCGGCACAGGATATTCCGGGGCTTCTCAAGGTATAAATGGCTCCAAAACTGTTATTGATACTATTGGCTATACAGTTCAGGCTATTCCTGTTCCCGTAGCAACGACCTTCATTTCACCAATTTACGATAAGATTCCTTTTAAAAATCAGATTGATAATAATGTAAATAAAACCATCGGACTAAGCCTCTCATTACCTATTCTTAACGGCTTCCAAACCTATACTGCCATTAACAAATCAAAAATAGCTGCTAAAAATGCCGAATATAATCTCCAGATAACAAAAAACAATCTGAACAAAACTATTCAGCAGGCATTTGCTGATGCTAAAGCAGCTTTCAACAGGTATTTTTCA
>CAZMDE010000149.1:4655-6564 GCA_964564355.1 uncultured Bacteroidales bacterium
ATGCTATTGAAGAATCGTATAAATATGCAAAAGAAAAATACGATGTCGGATTGCTTAGCTTTGTTGATTTTAATGATGCCAAAACTAAAAGCATCAAAGCCAGATCAGACCTGCTGCAGGCTAAATATGACTATATATTCAGAATAAAGGTGCTGGAATTTTACCAGGGAAAACCACTCTATTTTAAGTAAGAAGTTGGGAGTAGGAAGAAAAAAATGAACAATGAGCAAAGAACAAAATTATAACCTATAATTAAAAGATATGTTCAAAAATAAAAAGTTCGTAACAATCGGTATTATCGTTTTAATTGTCCTGATAATCATACTAGCAGTATTAAAGAAAAAGGGAGCTATAGGAAGCAAGGATGCTGTAAATATCAGCACAGAGTTAGTTAAGAAAAGGTCAATAACAGAAACCGTGTCTGCCAACGGAAAGATACAGCCTGTAACTGAGGTCAAGATATCTCCCGATGTGTCAGGAGAAATAATTGATTTGCCTGTAAAAGAAGGAGAACAGGTTAAGCAAGGACAATTGCTTGCAAGAATAAAGCCTGATAATTATATAACCGGTTTGGAACGTATGGAAGCAGCCCTGAACAATTCAATAGCAAGTCTCGCAAATTCTAAAGCCCGATTTGCCCAGTCCAATGCCCAGTTTACAAATGCAAAAGCAAGCTTTGACAGGAATGATAAGTTGTGGAAACAGCAGGTAATATCTGCCTCTGATTATGATGCAGCCAGATCTGCTTATGAGGTTGCCAAGGCAGATGTTGATGCTGCAAAGGAAACCGTTAAATCTGCCGAATATACTGTCAGAAGCGCCGAATCATCTGTAAAAGAAGCTAAGGAAAACCTAACAAAGACATCTATCTTCGCCCCGCTTGACGGAACAATTTCAAGCCTGAAAGTTAAAAAAGGCGAGCGTGTTGTCGGTACTTCCCAGTTTACAGGAACAGAAATGATGATTATATCTGACCTCGATGCAATGGAAGTTGATGCTGATGTTAATGAAAATGATATTGTCCGCGTCCATAAGGGCGATACTGCTATAATAGAAGTTGATGCATACCTGTCAAGGAGATTCAAAGGAATTGTAAATGAAATTGCAAATTCTGCAAGCAATACAGCTACTACTTCCGCTGACCAGGTAACAAATTTCACAGTTAAAATAATTATACTGAAAAACTCTTACAAAGACCTTTTAAGTGAACAAAACTCAAGCATATCACCTTTCCGTCCCGGCATGTCTGCATCTGTTGATATACTTACCAAAAAGGTGTTTAATGTTTTGACAGTCCCCGTCCAGGCTGTTACAACAAGAATTGATACAACTAAAGATGCTGAAAAAGCAATTACAAAACCTGCATCTAATGAAGGGGAAGCTCAAAAAGTGAATAACGTGCAAAAAGTTAATGAAATACAGGAATTTGTTTTTATTTACGAAAAAGGAGCTGTCAAAAGGCAAAACGTGAAAACCGGAATACAGGACAATACCTATATTGAAATAAAAGAAGGACTAAAAGACAACCAGGAAATTGTGACAGCACCATATCGCGCAATATCAAAAGAGCTCAAAGACGGAGATAAAGTTAAAAAAATAGATAAAAAAGATTTGTTTGTGAAATAGCTTTCAACTATCAGCTTTCGCCTCTTTGTAAAAGTCACCAAATTAAATTTTGAAATGATTTTATGTATCGAAACAGCCACAATATCCTGTTCAATTGCACTAAGCGACAAGGGAAAGCTATTATCACTCAGGGAAACCAAAGTTAAAAATTCTCACTCATCAGTTATTACAATTTTAATAAAAGAAGCTCTTGAAGAAGCAGGAGTAAATTTTAAATCGCTCGAAGCTGTTGCTGTCAGCAAAGGACCCGGATCCTATACCGGACTCCGCATCGGAGTATCTG
>CAZMDE010000150.1:0-6507 GCA_964564355.1 uncultured Bacteroidales bacterium
TTGTCCATTAAACGAAAACGTCTTAAAAAAACCAACTATTTTGTCTATTATACCAAAATTAATATTAAGATATAATTATTAAGGGATAACAATTAATTTAATAGCCTATAATTATATATACTGGCTAATCTTAAATCTATTAATTGTTAATTGTCAATTGTTAATTGTTAATTGATTTTGGGGGGTTGCCATATTGTTAGAGTTATGTCTAAAACATGGGCTGATTTATAGTAAAAATAAACAATGGAAAAGACAGTTTTAACTTCGACTTTCGTAATTACTAAAGAAGGTATTGTATTATTCTGACAGCAACCGCAAACACAGAAAGGTGCGCAGGATTGACAGTCTTCATCATCATGACAGTCCTTTGATGATTGCTCAGTCTTTGCATTATGCTTTTTATAATCCTGACAAGGATAAGCGCAAAGCGATAAAACAATAAAAGACAATATGCAGCAAATAATCTTAATCACGCGGATGAAATATTATTAATAACCCAATATTATACGGCAAAAGTAGTAAAAAGTTGTGATTCTGGATTAATAAATCAGCTATACTGTCCTAAATATATTTTGAAAAAACTAATAGTTTCCCTGCGTCTCTAATCACAACAGAACAGAATATTGTAGTTGTTTCAATACATTCAATTTACTATAAGCAGTGTGCAAAGAGAATATTTATACCTTCTTACTTTCCTTTCAGGTTTTTTAATAATTCTTCAGTTGATTTGGTATCCTGGCCGTCATTTTTGCCTAATTCGATAGCCTTTTCGGCTGCTTCTATAGCAGTTTTTTTATCTCCTTTGGTTTTATAGAGCAAATTAGAGTATGTATCATTATTGTAGTAATTACTGTTTAGTTCGACCGATTTTTTAGCCCAATCAACAGCATTCTTAAGATAAATTTTGTCGGTTATATTTTCGTTTTCAAAAAACTTCCACGCATAATCATTTAAGCTTTGCCAATCATTCATGCAATATTTGTTAACAAATTCTATAACAGTTTTTGCATAATTTTTCCAATCATTTTTCCCCTGGAAAGTATAAATATCAATCTGTTTAATAAGCTTATCAGATGATTCCAAACCGGATTTTTTAACTTTATCTTTGATGGAATTTAATTTAACATCGTCTTGTGTGCGAAGAGCAAAAATCATGTTGTTAAAATAAATGTTGTAGATAATGTCATTAACACTGTCTTTGTTGTAAACTTTAGAAAATTTATCGCGATTATTAAGAAAATATTGAAATGTTTTACTGTCAATATCATTGATGTAGTTTTGTATCATTTTAATATTTTCTTTAGTCAACAGATCATTATTATTTTGGGATGCAAAATACAAATCAACAGCTTCTTTATAATCCATACCTGCGTTTTCTAACTGGTAAATGTATTTTTTGATGAAATCAGTTTTACGGTTGCCTTTTTGATATTCATCAGTCCAAAAAGATAAACGTTTTTCAGGGTTAAGTGCAGTTTGCCCGAGTTTGATAAAAGTTTTAGCGTCTAAGCCTCCAACGGCTTTGTGCAGTAATTTCCCTGTATACTCTATAAAGAAAAGAGAAGGATATGCAGTGACTTTATAATTTGCAGCAAAAGTAATGCCTTCTCCTTTTTCCGCATCAAGTTTGTAACTGATGAAATTTTCATTATAAAATTTACCGACTGTATCATTAGTAAAAGTATTTTTAGCCATCCATTTACATGGACCACACCATGATGCATAGCAGTCAACAAAGATTATTTTCTTTTCTTTTTTTGCTTTTTCCTTAACAGTATCCCAATTGCTGTCTTCAAAATTGATACTCTGACCTATTAAATTCAGATTAAAAATTACTACAGTTATAAGTACTAAATAAATTTTATTTTTCATTTTATTTCAAATTATTAAATTAATATTTTATTACTTATTGAAAGTTTACAAACAGTTCTTTTTTCTATCTTTTTAATCTTAATCAATTTATCTGACTTACAAGGTCAGATCTACTCTTTTTTAGGCATATTTTCAACTGGTTTTGCCTTTATCTGCTCGATATTATCTTTCTGTTTGATATTTTTCTGCTCTTTTTCAACCTTCGTTTTCCTCTTTGAAGGGCTTATGACAGGCTGGTTTGGAGCAGATTGCTTCTGAGCAGGCTGTTCTTTAACAGACTGCCTTTTAACAGGTTGATTTATGACAGGTTTATCCTTCACAGGCCGCTCTATTACAGGTTGTTTTTGAACAGGCCGTTCTATTACAGGTTGTTTTTGAACAGGACGTTCTATTACAGGCTGTTTTTCAACAGGCTTATCCTGAAAACGTTTATCCTGAACAGGTTGATTTATGACAGGTTTGTCCTGAGCAGGCTGCTTTTGAACAGGTTGAATATTTTCAATCTTTTCCAGCTTTTTCGGGGCAGGTCTTACTTGTGTGTTTTTTATATCATTATCTTTGAGAATATCAGGCTTGTAAACAGGTATAGGTTCTTTCGGGATATCGCCTTTTTCCATAGCTTTAATAGCTTCTTTAGGGGCAGTTACCGGCTTAGAGCTTTCTTTTACAGGCACTGTCATTACCTTTTTCTGTGTTGCTCTTTCCACTTCTTCCCTTTTAGGTCCCTGGTTATAAGTTATATTATTATTAGTATTTGTATTGTTAATAATAGTAATATTAGTCACATTGTTTATAATTGTGGTGTTATTAACAACATAATTATTTACATTATTTTCGGTAATATTTTTTGAATGGACAAAATGCCAGTAGCGGTGAGGTGGTCTGTAATTTTCATAATGTGATACTCCCGGACCAACAGGAGCCCAGCAGTAATAATCATTATAATAGCCCCAGGTAACCCAGGCAGGTGCCCATTCATTTCCGGGTATCCATAACCATCCGTGATAATCATCAAAGAACCATCGACCATAATGAAACGGCGCCCATCCCCAGCTATATTCTGAGAACCATGACCAGCCATTATCAGTATATATCCAGTGACCACCTGTACTATAGGGTTCAAATTGAGAACCTAACCGTGGCACCCAAACATAACCATAAGGGGGATATTCAACCCATGAGCCATAGGGACCAAGCTCATCATAAAACACCTGGTATGTGGTCTGTGGTCCATACTCGGGTTGTGGTGGTGGAGCTATAACAACCTGAGGAGGCGGAGTTTGGGGAGCTGATGTTGTGTAAATTATAGGTCTGCAGGAAACCATAACTATCACTGCAATTAAACTAATTATTCCTTTTACTGTATTTTTCATAACTTAGAATTTTTAGGTTATATATTTATCACATACAAATATTATACCAAAATAAAAAATAGTCGTAAGTTTGAGTAAAATAAATTATAAAATACTAAATATAACCCATAACAGCATAAATGAGATAGCCGAAGACCTCATGAGCAAGAGCGCTCCAGGCATTCAGAGCATCAATATTCGGAATAAAGAGAACGTCAAAATAAAACTTTCTTGGTCCTGTAATTTTATTTGTGGCAAAAGGTGTGGGTTCTAATTTTACTTCTCTGAAGCACGCCATAGCCCTTCTCATGTGTATAGCAGATGTAATTAAAAGATATTTTCCATTTGGGAACTCCTTTCTCAAGATTTTTGAAGATTCCACTGCATTCTGCCTTGTATTATCTGACAGGCTGTCTGTAATAATATCCTGTTGAGGAACCCCGATCATAATTAAATATTTCTTGAGCAGTAAAGACTCATTCTGGTATCTGTCAAAAAGAGTCCCTGAACCGCTTGAAACCATAATTTTCTTTATCCTTCCTTCTTTATAAAGTGCTAATGCCTGGAGAATCCTGTCAGTATTGGTTCTGAATATTATCCTGTTCAAACCTTTGTCAATCTGAACCATTCCACCTCCCAATACAATTCCTACATCATAACTTTTGTCAAGCTTTTCCGTCGGGGTCATATTGTATTCCCACATACGGATAAATTCGGCAACAATAAAAGAATTAGAAAACAGTATAAATGCACAGAAAGTTATCAGCACCAGCTTTCTCAGTCTCTTCTGATTTTTAGTTATCAGCATCAGCAGAAGTACAATCAGAAGCCATGTAAACGGCATCAATAAGAAAGAATACAACTTTGAAATGATAAAGAACATAATATATTGTTTTAGTTTTTACTTAGCAAACCTACAAAACATTTTACATATTTATATAGCCTCTAAAAATAAGTTTTACACAACTATTTCAATCTTTATTATTTACAATTCTGATTTGTCTTGACCAGCTTGCTTACATCAAATCCTTTTGCAGCAATTCGTTTCACTATATCATCATAGAGGGTATTATCCATTACCGGTTTTCTTGCCAGTATCCACAAATACTTTCTGTTTGGAGCACCTACAACAGCATAGCTGTAATCATCAGCCAGGTCAATTATCCAGTATTTGCCTTTGAAGGGCCAGAAAAACTGCACTTTGAGCTTTGAATTATTAGTTCCTTTTACAACAAAAGCTTTTCCTCTTGCCTTAGTGAGTTTGCCGTTCACTCCTCCCCTGTTGCATGTATTTATTACTCTAACATAGTCCTTTTCAAAAGAGTATTCGGCAGTGGTGCAATTGCAGCCCTTCTGAAAACTTTGCGGAAAATTGGAAATCTCATACCATTTGCCCATATATTTTACCAGGTCAACATTTTTAACAGTCTCTAATGGTTGCGATTTACTGCATGAAAAGCATAATACTGATAATATCATAATCGTAGATTTTAGTTTTTTCATATCTTTTAATATTTAATTTTTATTACACAGAGTTTCACAGAGAAATCATAAAGTTACACAGAATTTATAATTTAAATCTTTTAATTCCATTCTTTAAAAGAGTTACATTAAAGTTGAGTAGTAATCCTATTTGTTTGTTTGCAAACTTCATATAAGTCAGTATCTGTGCTTCATGCACCGGAATAATAGCTTCTACAGTTTTTAATTCAATTATTACTTCATTTTCAACAAGTATGTCAATTCTATAACCACAATCTAATTTTATATCTTTATAAACTACCGGAACAGGTTTTTGTCTTTCAATTTTCAAACCTGCATTCTCCAACTCAAAAGCTAAACATTCTTCATATGCAGATTCTAATAATCCCGGACCAAGGGCTCTGTGAACATTAATAGCACAACCTATGATTTTCTCTGTAATCTGATTTATTTCCATGATTTAAGTATTAATTTTAAGAAATCCTCTGTGTGACTCTGTGTAATATTAATAATTAATTTTTTCTCTGTGCTTCTCTGTGTAAACTCAGTGTATCTCTGTGTAATATTAATAATTAATTTTTTCTCTGTGCTTCTCTGTGTAAACTCAGTGTATCTCTGTGTAATATTTTATTCAAAACTAATAAAATTAAACTTCTGATCGCGTAGTTGCGGTTCAAAACCTGCTTCACGAATAGCTTCCTGTATTCCTTCGATATCAAGATGATAATCAGCACCTGCAGATGAAACAACATTTTCTTCAATCATGACAGAACCAAAATCATTTGCCCCTGCATGCAGACAAATCTGTGCAGTCTCCCTGCCAACAGTCAGCCAGGAAGCCTGTATATTCATAATATTTGGCAGCATCAATCTGCTGATTGAAATCATCCTTATATATTCATCCATAGTCACTTTGTTCTCAACCCCATATTGCTTTTGCAGGACAGTATCCCTATCCTGAAAGGGCCAGGGAATAAATGAAACAAAGCCCAGAGCATTTTTCGGCTTTTCTGATTGCACCTGCCTTATTAACACCATATGTTCAATCCTCTCTTTGACAGTCTCAATATGCCCAAACATCATCGTAGCAGAGGTAGATATATTAAGTTTATGAGCAGCGCGCATCACATTAAGCCATTCAATGGCACTGCATTTATTCTTAGAAATTATTTTTCTGACTCTGTCCGAGAGGATTTCTGCTCCACCGCCGGGCAGGCTGTCAAGACCTGCCTCAACAAGCTTCTCAAGCACTTCAGTATAGCTTATGTCTTCCATTTTAGCAATATGAACTATTTCAGCAGGACCGAGAGCATGCAATTTAATATCTGGATACATGCTTTTTAGTTCTCTGAACAAATCTTCATAAAACTTCAATCCAAACTGCGGATGCATTCCACCCTGCAACAAGAGCTGCTTTCCACCCAAACTGTAGAGTTCATCTATCTTCTGCCTGTATTCATCTTTAGTAGTAACATAAGCGTCACAACTATTAACTGACCTAAAGAAATTGCAGAACTGGCAACCCGACACGCAAACATTGGTGATATTGACATTTCGGTCAATTATCCAGGTAACCTTATTGTCATTATGCAGCTTTTTCCTGACAGTGTGACCTGCATAAATCAATTCCGATGTCACAGCTTCCATGAAGAGATACTCACCTTCCTCAGCTGTGAGAAACTCAAGATTGATTGCTTTTTGTAAAAGGTTCTTTTTATTCAAAGTATTAATAATTTTCTGATACTAATTTATTTATTTTTGCGCCCTTATTTATTTTACAAAAATACACTATTATGGAATT
>CAZMDE010000151.1:0-6506 GCA_964564355.1 uncultured Bacteroidales bacterium
AATGATAATAATATTAATAAACATCCTAATATTCCACTAATAATAATTTAAAAAATAGTATTTTTGTTTTTTAATCTAAAATTTAATTATAATGAAAAAGACAAAAAGTATTTGGCGTTTCTTATTCGTTATGATGGGATTAACATTAATGATTGCAAGTAGTTGCAAGAAAGATAACAATACCACGCCACCACCCACTCCTCTTCCTGTTGCAGTAACTGACAAAGACGGTAATGATTACCATTCTGTAAAAATAGGTACTCAAGAATGGATGGTTGAAAACCTGAAAACTACAAAATTTAACGATGGTACTGCTATACCTTTAGTGACAGGCGATGCAGCCTGGACAAATTTACTTACTCCGGCATATTGTTGGTTTAATAACAATACCGGTAATAAAAACATTTATGGTGCATTATACAATTTCCCGACAATTTACACAGGTTTACTTTGTCCGAGTGGCTGGCATATACCATCTGATGCTGAGTGGACCACTTTAACAGATTATTTAGGTGGTTTAGATGTAGCTGGAGGAAAAATGAAAGAAACAGGTACTACTCATTGGAATGCACCAAACACAGAAGCAACAAATACCAGTGGCTTCACAGCCCTGCCTGGCGGTTACCGAATAGATTACGGGAATTATTTACTTTTTAACAGATTCGGTTATTATTGGTCATCCACATCTAAGGACGCTTCAAATTCATGGATTCGTTTCATGGATTCCAATTACGCTTATGTTGTTAGTGATGCCCGGAGCAAGTCTAACGGTTATAGTGTCCGCTGTCTGAAAGATTAATAATTTTATGAATTAAATATTTTAACAGCAAGCGGCGAGAGATTGTTAATTTAAATTATATTATTTAAAATATCTATGAGAAAATTTGTATGTTATTTTTCACTATTAATCTTTCTTTTTTCTTTTATAAATTCTGCATACCCTCAGGGAGTTAGCATAAACACTAGCGGCGCACCTGCCGATAATTCAGCCATGCTTGATATAAGCAGCAATAATCAGGGTGTTTTGATACCCCGTATGACTTCAGAGCAGCGGAATTCAATTCCTTCTCCTGCTATCGGACTTTTAATCTATAATTTAGAATCTCAAAAGTTTAATTATTTTAAATCAACAGGATGGTACGAACTTATATGTACATTTTTGTCGGAAAGCAGCGGAACTATAAGTCCCGGAGGCGGTACAGCGATAAATTCAGATGGTATAACTGCCGATTCTTCAGCCATACTTGATGTATCCTCTGTTAACCGAGGCATACTGCTTCCCAGAACCTCTACTGACTCTATTGTTTCACCAGCACAGGGACTTATAATTTATGACAATACTAATGATAATTATAAATATTTCAATGGCAGTATCTGGAAAACAATATGTGAAAAATTTATAACAGCTACAACTGGTTCCGGAAGCTTATTATTGCTGGGAGTTGCAATAAATTCCGAAGGTAATTCAGCCGATTCTTCTTCCATCCTGGATATCAGTAGTAATACAAAAGGTTTATTAATACCGAGAATGTCATCAACTGACAAAGATCAAATTATGCTGAAACAAGGTTTAATGGTTTATGAAAATACAAGTACCAATACTATTGATTTTACTGATGGAATTAACTGGTTTAAGCTGGAAACTGACATACCTGCAGCTCCAACTGCTGGTACTCAAATAGCTTCAGGTAAGCAGATAGTTTGGAATTGGAACCCTGCTTCATTTGCCACAGGATATAAATACAATACTCTAAATGATTATGCAACTGCTACAGATAATGGAACTAACACTGAATACACACAGACTGGTCTTGAGTGCAATACTTCTTATACTCTGTATGTATGGGCTTACAATAATTGTGACCATTCCCCTTCTGCAACTTTAAATCAAAAAACTCCTGTCTGTGGAGGTACACCCTGTGATTGGAACTCTGCCAGCACTTTTACTGTTACTCATACTTCAGGTGTCAACGGCGCGCCAGGGACAAAAACAATAACATATGGACAGGTTCAAACTGATATTTCAGGAGAAACTCATTGTTGGATAACACAAAACCTTGGTGCTGACAATCAAGCAATTTCTCCTACTGACACATCCGATGCAGCTGCCGGTTGGTACTGGCAGTTTTATCGAATGCAGGGGCATACAATTAATGTTAAGGGTAACGTAAGCCCGGCATTTTATGCTGTTTGCAACTTCTCAAGCTGGGCACCTGTAGACCCTTGTACACTTTTACTTGGTGCTGGCTGGCGTCTGCCTACAAATATTGAATGGAATAATGCAATTGCAGCAGTTAATGGTTTAGCTGACGGATATACTAACGCATATAATTCTGTTTTAAAGTTGCATGCAGCCGGTTATTATTGCTGGCGAGGTTGTTGCGAACAGGGAGGAACTGCTGTCCCATGGAGAAGAGGCTTTGACGGTTGCTACAGAAGCAGCACACCGGCACCCGGTGTTTGCTCTTCTTTTGCACTCTACTTTAACGATATCAACACCTGGGATATAAGTAGATATGATACTCCACCCAGATACCCTGTTGCTAATTCTAAATGGGACATGGCAAATATTCGCTGTCTTAAATAGGAATTAATGCCATTCTGTTTACAAGATTTATATTTTAACTTGTATTCCTTTGTGTTAAATTTATTATTATTATTTTTGCATATAATATTTTTTAAAGGGTTACAGCAATAAATTTAACTTTTTAAGGATAATTACTTAAATATTATACCAACTATATTAACAAATTTCTCTATGAACAAAATTGTATTTTATTTTTTATTATTAATCTTCTCCTTTCCATTTTTTAATTCTGTTTTTGCTCAGGGAGTTAGTATAAACAATACAGGTGTAGCGGCTGATAATTCTGCGATGCTTGATATAAGCAGCACTAATCAGGGTGTTTTGATTCCCAGAATGACATCAGCTCAGCGAGATTCAATCCCTTCTCCTGCAATAGGACTTTTGATTTATAATTTAGAAACCAACAAGTTTAATTATTATAAATCTACTGGATGGTACGAGTTAACATGCTCGTTTTTATCGGAAAGCAGTGGGACTATAAGTCCGGGAGGCGGAACTGCAATAAATATGGATGGTGCTGCTGCCGATTCATCGGCTATACTTGACGTATCCTCAACTATTCGTGGTTTTTTGCTTCCACGAACAACACCCTCTGCTATCACTTCCCCTGCTCAGGGGTTATTAATTTTTGATAACTCATCTAATAATTATAGATTTTATAACGGCAATGACTGGAAAACAATATGTGAAACATTTATTATAGCTATTACAGGTTCTGGTAATCTTTCATCAGAAGGAACTGCAATAAACAATACAGGCGATCCTGCTGACCCATCGTCTATGATGGATGTCAGCAGCAGTACACATGGTTTGTTAATACCAAGAATGTCTATAAATGACAAGGACCAGATAAAGCTAACGCAAGGATTGATGGTTTACGAAAACACTTCTACAAACACAATTAATTTTACTGACGGGACTAACTGGTATAAGCTGGAAGCTGATATGCCTTCCGCACCAAATGCAGGTTCTCATATTGCTTCTTATAAACAGATAGTATGGAATTGGAACACTGTTTCTGTTGCTACAGGATATAAATACAATACTCTAAACGAATATTCGACAGCAACTGATAATGGAACAAGCACTGAATACACTCAAACTGGACTCGAATGTAATACCCCTTATACTTTATATATATGGGCTTACAATAATTGCGGTTATTCTCCTGTTACCACTTTAAATCAAAAAACTCCTTCATGTGGATCTACTCCCTGTGATTGGAGCGGAAACAGCACATTCACTGTTGACCATGTTGTTGGAGTTAAAGGAGCACCGGTAACAAAAACTATTACTTACGGACAGGTACAAACTAACCTTTCCGGAGAAACTCACTGCTGGATAACTCAAAATCTTGGTGCTGAACGTCAGGCAATTTCTGCCACTGACACTTCCGATGCTGCTGCAGGATGGTATTTTCAGTATGCCAGAAAAAACGGGCTGATAATTGCTAAGAATGGCCAGATTATAGGTGGAACAGGTGATTTTCAATGCTATAGTGCTTTTTCATGGGATATAGATGATCCCTGTACTGTAATGCTTGGTGAGGGATGGCGTTTGCCTACCAATGATGAATGGACTAATGTTATTGCAAATGGCGGTTGGGCTAATGTCGGGTATGGCGATGAAACTACAGGCGCTTATGGCTCCGTGCTAAAACTTCACGCTGCAAGCTACGAATGCTGGAACGGATGTATGCAGGCAGATTGGTGGCATGAGTGGATTTATCAGAGGGGTATTGCGGGTGCATACAGAAGCAGTACATATTGCTGCGGGCAATGGCCACGTAATTATTCATACAGTTTGTTTTTTGATAATACTAAAAGCTATATAATCAATCAGGGAGATCCTTTTTCTTATTCTCCTAACAGCGGTCACAATTTCCCAATGACTGTGCGTTGCATTAAATGAAATTGAACATCTGTGTTATTTGAAAATTATTATTTTTGCTTAAATATTTAAACTTTAAATTTATGAAATCAGCTAAAGTATTGATTACTGTTTTTGCAGTATTTGTAATGTTTTTATTTAATAATTGTGGAACTTCAAACAAAGAAAAAATGACAAATGAATTAAATGAATTTATAAAAGGTTTTGAAGCTAAAGTAAAGCCTTTGATGAAAGAAACCTCTTTAGCTTACTGGGATGCATCTATATCAGGTAAAGATGAAGACTATAAAAAAGCATCTGACCTCCAGGTTCAGCTAAGCAAGATTTTCAGCAATAAAGCTGATTTTGCTAAGCTTAAAGCTATCAAAGAAGCCAATGTTATTGATGATGAGTTGCTTAAACGTGAGCTTAACGTAATTTATAATGCTTACCTGCCAAACCAGATTGATGAAAAGAAACTGGAAGAGATGATAAAGCTCCAGAACCTTATTGAGCAAAAATTCAGCACCTTCAGAGCAGAATTAAATGGGAAAAAAATCACTGATAATGAAGTGGAAAATATATTATCCAATTCTACAAACAATGATGAGCTAAAAGCTACTTGGCTTGCAAGTAAAAAATCGGGCTCTAATGTGGCTGAAGATGTTAAGAAATTAGTCAAAATGCGTAATGCTGCTGCAAAAGAATTAGGCTTTAATAATTTTCATGAAATGAGCCTGCTTTCTGACGATCAGAAACCTGAAGAAATTACAGCTCTTTTCAAAGAGCTGGACGATTTGACAAGAGATGCATTTGCTAAACAAAAAGAAGACGTTGATACTTATCTTGCCAAGCGTGATAAAATTGATAAAAATGCTTTAATGCCCTGGCATTATCAGAACAGGTTCTTCCAGGAAGCTCCTAAAATTTATAAAGTTGACCTCGATGGTTATTATAAGAATCAGGATGAAGTTGCTCTTACTAAAAAGTATTTTGATGGTATTGGACTGAATGTTGACGATATAATAGCTAAAAGCGACCTGTTTGAAAAACCCGGTAAGAACCAGCATGGTTACTGCACCGACATTGACAAAGAAGGTGACATTAGAGTTTTATGCAATGTAAAACCTAATGCTAAATGGATGAATACTATGCTGCATGAATACGGACATGCTTCTTATGATAAATTTATTGAAAAGGAATTACCTTACTCATTGAGAGACCCTGCCCATACTTTTACTACCGAAGCCATTGCAATGATATTTGGTCGCTTTGCTTCAAATCCTCAGTGGTTAAAGGATAATGTCGGTATTTCAGAAGCTGAAAAAGTTAAGATTGCTGACGACTGCTTTAAGACATTGCGTCTCGAACAGCTTGTATTCAGTCGCTGGGCACAGGTGATGTACAATTTTGAAAAATCCATGTACGGAAACCCTGACCAGGATTTAAATAAACTATGGTGGGATATGGTTGAAAAATACCAGATGGTAAAACGTCCGGTTGACAGAAACGAACCTGACTGGGCTTCTAAAATACACATTGCCACTGTTCCTTGTTATTATCATAACTACCTCTTAGGTGAACTGCTTGCTTCTCAATTATATTATTATATTGTAAAAAATGTGATTAAGTCTGAAGATCTGAAAAATCAAAGCTTTACAAATAATAAAGAAGTCGGAAATTATCTGACAGAAAAAGTATTTAAGCCTGGTAAAAAATGGTATTGGAATGATATGATACAAAATGCTACCGGCGAAAAACTGACAGCAAAATATTATGCTCAGCAGTTTGTGAATTAGATAAAGCAAAGTATGAAGAGCTTTTATCTTCACAGAAAACTAAACCTGTTAGATTTAAAAAAACCTAACAGGTTTTTTTATTTAACAAATATTCTTTTATCTTTTATTATTTTTCAAAATTCAGTTTCAGCACAGGAAAAGATTAAGTTAATTGATACTAATACCTACAACAACAATCATGCAAGAATTATCTTTTATAATACTGAAAATCTCTTTGACACATTTAAAGATTCTTTAAAAAACGATATTGA
>CAZMDE010000152.1:0-6497 GCA_964564355.1 uncultured Bacteroidales bacterium
TACGAGAGATGAATAATCACCGTCACTGGATACTATTACAGCATTATCATATTTTCCAACAGCTTTACCATTAGAACCCGCATCAATTATTTCAATACTTTCAAGTATATCTTTATAATTCATAATCAATTATATCATAAAATACATTTATCACGAAAATCTTTTGTATAAACTTTTTATTATAGTAAATATAAAAATTACAAAAGACAGAATCACACCTAACTTCCCAATATAGTCACCAAATCTAACATAAAAGGTAATATTTTTATTTAAACTGAGAGTTTGTTTAATTGCGAGGGGTTGCCACCACAGAGTGGAAACAAGCACATCTCCTCTTTGGTTAATGAAACCGGAAATTCCTGTATTAGCTGAGCGTGCAATGCTTCTTCTTGTTTCTATAGCTCTCAATCGTGCATACTGAAAATGCTGCTTGTATCCGGGCGTATTTCCCCACCATCCGTCATTAGTAATAATACATATAAGATTAGCACCGTTTTTAACATATTTACCCATAAATTCTCCAAATATTGATTCATAGCAAATGGCAGGAGCAAGCTTATAGAAGTTAGAAGCTGGAAGCTTGAAGTTAGAAGTTTGAGCTTTGAAGGGGGTGCGGTCGTCTTGCGTGCCTAGACTTCCTGAAGCGCCTCCGAGATTAATTGCAAATTTTTCGAATGGTTTGAATATATTTGGATAGGGTATTCTTTCAACTCCCGGAACAAGCTTTGATTTGTGATATATCTGTATGTTGCTTGATGAATCCATAAAAATAGCTGTGTTATATACATCATACCAACCTTCACCCAGAGTGAATTTCCTTGCAGTAGGAGATTTTCTATGGTTTTCAGAATATTCCCTAAAAGAAGACATTCCAATAATTATATTAAATCCCGGATTTTTATAAAGGTAATTTTTTAAAGTTATTATGCTTGGCTCTTCATTTAGTTTGTTTTCACAAACATCTTCAGAAATAGCAGTTTCAGGACATACAACTAAGTCAGTTTCATAATCAGAATGTTTATCTGAAAGCATTAGCATCTTTGAAAGCTGCTTTTCAAGTGATAAACCACCAAACTTTTCATTATAAGGGTCAATATTTGGTTGAACAACAACTACATTTATATTATCTCCTTTTTCTTTATAATTCCAATAAATACCGAGAGATACTAAGATAGGAATTATAATAATTAATACTGAAAGGAATAGTAGGATTTTAGATTTACGAGTTACGATTTTAGATTTTGATACTGCAAACAGTAGAATGTTTATAACAAGTATCCATAGTGTACCCCCAAATATTCCTGTATATTCATACCATTGTATAAATTGTGGATAGTTTGCAAAACCATTACCAAGATTTAACCACGACCATGTTAATTCCCAGTTAAGAATTAAGTATTCATAAGACATCCAGTAAGCAATTAAGCTGATAAAACCTGTAATATTTCCAATAGCTTTCCTTGTGATATGAAATAAGGTAAATACTATTGCCATGAAAAGAGTATTCAAGCTTATTGCAAGTATAGCGCCTACTAAGGTAGAATTTACAATCCACCAGGTAGTAAGGATATTCCATGTTAAGAAACCGATATAGGCATTTATAAAAACATACCTTTTTTTGGAATTTGATTTGAATAGATAATTCTCGACAATTAATAAAGGAATAAATGCAATAAACAAGATAAGAGGAAAACCACCTGCGGGCCATCCAAAAGTTAATAATAAACCCGACAGTAATGAAAGCAGAAATAAATGAATTTTTTTCATAGAAGTTTTACAAGCGGCAAATATATGATATAATTGAAAATTATTCGCATACTTAGATTATTTATAAGGAGCTCATGAACTCGCTTTGCTCGGTTGACAATTAATTGCGAAATCATTAAATAAATAAGTTAGTATATCAATAATTTATTAATTTTGATTCGTAATTAGTAATAATTAATTAGTTTAAGATGGATTATCCGCAATATATAGTTGAAGAAGAAATTTTTCAACAGGAAATAGAAAAAGGTAGTCTTACCAAATCTTTTATAAATTCTACTATAGCCTTTATGTTAGGCTACTTGATTGTGATAATTACATACCAGCTAACTACAATTTTTGTCGCCTCATATTATCAGATAGAAACTGACTGGTATTTTTATAAAATCAGCTATCTTGCAGTTACATCTTCTCCCTTATGGAATTTTCCATCAATTAAAGCTATATTTTCTGCAGGACCCTTGATATCTTTGTTTATGGGGTTTATTTATTTCTTCATTTATCTGGGTGTATATAAAAAAAATTCAGGTTTAATAAAACTGATACTTTTATGGGCTTGTCTTCATTCTTTTAACAGATTTTTTGGTGATTTTGTAGGTGGTGACGTTGCTTTACAGTTTTCTGATAAGTTTTTAGGTTTTATTTATGTTACTAACTGGATGTATATTTCAAAAGACATTAGTGACTGGCTAGCTATAAGCTCTATGATATTTCTTATAACAATAGGTTATTTCTCAACACGCTATTTTTTAAGTACAGCTTATTCACGTTATTTTTTATTCAATAACATGATGAAGCTGAATTTTAAAGTTTACAATATTTTTCTTCCTGCGGTTGTTGGTACTGTAATTATAATCATTATCAGAATGCCTGGAGGAAGCATGGATGAAATATTTGAATTTATTTCATATAATGTATGGGAACTAATTACATATGCCACAATGTTAATAATGCTTGTCCCTGTTTTTACAAGCTTTAACACTCAGTTAGACCTTGCCATACAGACAGTGAGCATTGAAAAGAAGCAGCGCATTGCCTGGGGATATATTTTTCTTTTTATCATTTTAATTGGTGCATATAGAATATTGCTTGACCCGGGTTTAGGCTTTGGGCTTCATTTTGATGCGATGAAAGATGGTTTTGATATTGACAATTATATGATTGGAAGACATAAAATTTAGTTTCAAGTTTCAAGTTTGATATTAAAGCCTACATCCTTCAATTGTTTCCAGAAAGAGGGATATGATTTGTTAACCACCTCATGGTCTTTAATAGATATTTCTCCAAATTTTAATGCTAACGGAGCAAAAGCCATTGCCATTCTATGGTCATTGTATGTTGAGATTTGAGATTTGAGATTTGAGATTTGAGAGTTAATAACAGGTTTTATAATTATTTCATTTTTATTGTTCTTTATTATATTGAAACTGAGAGATGATAATTCGCTAATTATTGCTTCTACTCTGTCACATTCTTTTATGGTAAGATTGTCCAGGCCACTTAAATGAGCTTCTTGATTTAAACCAGCACAGGTAACTGCTAAAGTTTGAGCTATATCAGGGTTATTGGAGAAATTCAAATGAAGGGTTGAGAGCGAAGATGGAAGTGAATTTGAATTTATTTGTTTGTGTTTTGTTAAACGAATTCCGTCTGTTTCATAGGTTGTTTTGACATTAAAGCTTTCGAAAATTTTATCTATTATTTCATCACCCTGTACTTGGTTTTTGTATAGTCCTTTTATTTTCAAATCTACATTGTCAGCAAAAGCAGCCATTTCGTACCAATATGATGCAGCTGTCCAGTCTCCGTTTACTTTATATTTCTTCGGCTTATATTGCTGATGATTTACTTTTATGATATTTGATTTCCAGATATGTTCAATTCCGAAATGCTTCATTATAGCAAGAGTCATCTCTATGTATGGTGCTGAAACAACCTTTTCTTTTAGAATAACACTTAAGCCATGAGGCAGGACAGGTGCAATCAATAATAATGCACTAACAAATTGGCTGCTAACATTACCTTTCAGTTCTATTATATTTCCGGTAAGTTCAGAACCTTCAATTACTAATGGCGGATAACCTGACTCATCATAATAATTAACTTTTGCACCTAACTCTTTTAAAGCATCAGCCAGAATGCCAATAGGCCTTTGTTTAATTCTATTTGAGCCTGTTAATATAAACTCTCCTTTTTGAATTGATAAAAAAGCAGACAAAAATCTCATTGCAGTCCCGCAATCCCCTATATCTATTGTTGTTATTTTATTTAGTTTAGTGGATTTGTAAGTTTTAAGTGCTTTCTGCAATATAATTGTATCATCAGAGTCAGAAAGATTTTCAATTTCAAAGTTTATATCTGAAAGTGCTTGTATAATCAGCACTCTGTTGCTTTCGCTTTTAGAGGCAGGAGCTTTAATTTCACCTATTAAATCCTTATTGTTTTTTAATATCTTATAAATCATTTCATTTAAAAATTACTACAAACTTAATAAAATATTCTTCTCAGATATTTTTGAACATTATTTTTAGTCCTGACATTTGAAATTTATTTGGGTTTTAGTATTACATTTGCATAATTAAGAAAAGTTGATGGAAATTAATTTAAATATATCTTCTTTACATGACTGGGGTGTTAATCATGCCAGACCTCTTATAATTGCAGGTCCTTGCAGCGCGGAAACAGAACAGCAGGTGCTGGAAACTGCCATTGAGCTGAAAAAATTAAATATTGATATATACAGGGCAAGTCTT
This sequence comes from uncultured Bacteroidales bacterium, assembly GCA_964564355.1. Taxonomy (GTDB): domain Bacteria; phylum Bacteroidota; class Bacteroidia; order Bacteroidales; family JAGODS01; genus CAZMDE01. Next base: position 4,518 of record CAZMDE010000152.1, read on the forward strand.
TGGAAACCAAGAACAAGACCTGATACTTTTGAAGGTGTAGGAAAAAATGGTTTAAATTGGTTGAAAAAGGTTAAGGAATTGACAGGTATGAAAGTGGCTACTGAAGTTGCTAATGCTAATCATGTTGAAGAATGCATTAAAGCTGGAATAGATGTTTTATGGATAGGTTCGCGGACAACAGTCAATCCTTTCGCAGTTCAGGAAATTGCCGAAGCACTTAAAGGTACAGATGTAATCGTTCTGATTAAAAACCCTGTAAGTCCTGACCTTGAACTTTGGCTTGGAGCTATTGAAAGAGTCAATAAAGTTGGAATAACTAAGATTGCCGCAGTACACAGAGGGTTTTCATATTACGAAAAGATTTCATACCGTAATGACCCTGAATGGCAAATACCCATAGAATTAAAGAGATTAACTCCAAATGTTCCTTTAATATGCGATCCAAGTCATATCTGTGGTAATAAAGCATTACTACAAGAGGTTTCACAGCAGGCAATGGATTTGAATTTTGATGGATTAATTATTGAATCGCATATCAATCCTAGTCTTGCTTTAAGTGATTCAGGTCAGCAAATAACCCCTTATGAGCTGAAAATCCTGCTGAACAATATTATTCTCAGAAAGATTGAAATTCAAAATACTGAATTTGTACAGTTTCTTGAAAGCTTAAGACACAAGATTGATAAAGTAGATTTTGAACTTATAAGATTGCTGGGACAAAGAATGCAAATTGCTGAGGATATTGGTCGCTTTAAAAAAGAAAATAATATTACAATTCTTCAACCAAAACGCTGGGAGGAAATTGTTGGTAATATGTTAAATTCTGCAGAAAAATATAAGCTTAGTAATGAGTTTATTCTTAGATTATTTAGGGCAATTCACCAGGAGTCAATCAATCATCAAACACGCATTATGTGTAAAAAGTGAAGGCTATTTGGTAATAAGTAGTTATAAAACAGAAAAAAGGCATTCATGTATTTAAAAAAAATTATGTAGATTTGCATATTGATTTAACGAATTGTTTAAAATATGAAAATAAATCTATCAATTATACTAATTTTCTTATTAACAATAGTATTTTCCGTTAAGATTGCAGCTCAAAATATTGAATTTGAGGAGCTGAAATTTCCGGGTAGGGCTAAGGAATTAAAGAAAGCCAGGAAAGAAATTGCATCTGGTGATAAGTTACTTGTTGGGAAGGTGAGAAATGTAAAAGGAATAGGTCGTTACGAAATTGCTATTAAACATTACATCGTAGCTAATAACTTCAATCCTAATAATTCTTTGCTTAATTACAAAATTGGGTTTTGCTATCTGAAAACAGCTGAAAAATATAAAGCTGTACCATATCTTGAAAAAGCATATAGAATAAATAAGAATGTGAAAAATGATATTGCTTATCTGCTCGGACAGGCATATCAAATAAACTATGATTTTGACAAAGCTATTCAGAAATATTTTGAATTCCTTAGATCTTTAAATGCTTTTAATAATCAATCTTTTGGATCCAGGGTTGATAAAAAAATCCAGGAATGCAGAAATGGTAAAGAATTACTTAAAAACCCTGTAAATGTTAAAATATCTAATCTTGGGGGTAATGTTAATACACAATATCCGGAATATAGTCCTATAGTCAATGCAGACCAAACAATATTGTTTTTTACTACAAGAAGGCCTAATACTACAGGTCATAGAGTTGATGTTCTCGATGGAAAATATTATGAAGATATTCTAATATCTTATTTTAAAGATGGAGTATGGTCTATGCCAAGGTATCCGGGAAGACCTCTCAACTCTAGACGTCATGATGCTTTAGTGGGGATTTCTCAGAATGGTAAGACTTTACTGACTTATAAATCCACACCCAGGGATAATGGAGATATTTATGTGTCAAAATTGAAAAATGATAAATATACAAGACCTAGAAGACTTAATATGTTTATCAATGCCGATGCTGATGAGATTCACCACAATGTTGTA
>CAZMDE010000153.1:0-6476 GCA_964564355.1 uncultured Bacteroidales bacterium
CTGTTAAGGACAGCAATATAAATGTATTTTGTGTCAGGACTCCAGGTAACATTTGTCAGATATTGTTCTTTTGGCTCACCTGTCTTAAGGAATACTGTTTGCCTTGAAGTTGTGTCAAATACTCCAACAGTAACTTCATGGCTTTTCATACCAGCCATAGGATATTTTATATTCTTTACCTCTGCAATGCGGGTATCAATATCTACGAGCGGGTAGTCTGTAACCATTGTCTCATCCATACGGTAATAGGCAAGCTTATCACCTAATGGAGACCAAAAAGTACCTTTTGATATGCCGAATTCATCCCTGTGAACACTTTTACCATTAACAATACCTTTATTATAGTCATTCGTAACCTGCATTCTCTCCCATTTTACCTGTAAGAATAAATTGTTGTCTTTTGTATATGCAATTCCCAGATTATTTTCATTAATGTCAATATTTTCAGCTTTTTCATCATGAAAAACAACAAGAACCAGTTGTTTGCTCATTATATCATAAGTATATAATGAATTATTATACATAAACCTGAAAGTTGTTTCATTTACCCATTTTATCTGGGGCATTGTTTCAATTTGCTTAATATCCTGTTCAGAAAACACATCATTTAATTCATCAATCTGAAGTATTGTGTCAACATTATCCTGCCCTGCTGTACCTTCTATAATACAATCTTTATCCACATAAGTGAATTTGTCAGTTTTACCCACCCATTGAAACTGTTTTAATTGTTTGGGATACAGATTTTTATTTAAAAATTCATCTATTCTTAAGTGCTTTGTCTGGGCAAATGAAATTATTGTTATAAAAGATAAGAAAACAATTAATAATGATTTCAGGGTGTTTTTCATAAAATATTAATTTACTTAAATATAACGTAAGTTCGGAATAAAAATAGAACGCTGATGATATTGATTACAATGATAAACACTGATAAAATTTGAACGCTAAGAAAAAACGCAAAGTACGTAAAAAAATATTTAATTATTTTACGTAAATGTTATGAGGCGGTAAAATAATATAAAAAAGCGATGGTTCTGTAAGCCGGGTTTTGTATCCCGATAAATCGGGACTTCTATCATTTATCTGGGACTGCCATCACTGACAGCCTCAATCGACCTACCCACCGGGATCGTAAGAACGGTACTCAATCCCCGATATATTTGGTCTTTCAACCCATAAGGTTTTCCCCCGCAAGCAGTTACCTGTGTACGTCGTGGGCTCTTACCCCGCGTTTTCACCCTTATCCCGATAAATCGGGACGGTAATTTTCTGTGGCACTGTCTGTTCCCCGGTTTATCGGAGACCTTCCTGTTAGGAAGTATGGTGTTCAATGTTGCCCGGACTTTCCTCCCTGACTTTCATCAGAGCGATAGAACGAACCACCGCTATTTCAATGAACAATTTTTAATTTACAAAACTTTCATATTATATGGTATCAGGATTTCCGTTGCTCCAATGCCATATTTTGCAATAGACGCATCATATATTTCAATTTCAGGAAAATCCAGTTGAATTTTATTTCTTATTTCCCTTTTCAGACTTCCGTTTCCGACGCCATGAATGAAAACAACTTTAGATACCTTATTTACTAATGCACTTTCAAGACATTTGTTGAAATAGTCCAATTGTATTTTGAATATTTCATTAGGGTTAAGTCTTGAATAATCTTCCACAAGCTCCCAGATATGCATATCTACTTCAGCAGTATTATCAGCATTAAGATGTTTTTGAATAAATGATTCAGTATATTTGTTTTCTTTTTCATTGTTTTTGAGCATTTTCAGTATAATCTCTTTTTGCTCAGTAATAGATTCAATTTTATTTTCAAAAACAGTTGCCTGTTTATTATATTCATTAATATTAATGATATATACTCTTTCATCATTAAAGAAAGGAGAAGATTTGCAATTGTCTTCTTTAATAAGTTTATGAAATTTTATTTTGAATTCTTCATTAACAGGAGTTATAATATTACCGTTATCAAAGTTATAATATATTAATTGGATATACCCATGTTCCCAATTGTCTGATACTTCTCTATCAATAGTATCAATCAGCAATTTGGATTCGCTTTCAACAATACCATATTCTTTCCCGGAATAATTTCCCATTGAATCTTTAAGATAAATGCAGAAAAGCAATTCAGCTTCGGTATGATTAATAAGGAATATATCAAGCTGACCTGAAACAAGCAGTTTTTGATTAACAGGAACAAGCCCAAAATAAACTCCTGAATGCTCATTTGAAAGTAAAAACCCTTTTTTCAGATTCAGGTTCTGTGGATTAATATTATTATCATGAATAATTGAATCAGATAATTGAGGGATTTTACTATTAAAGTTATCAGATACAATATCCTTATTAATGACTTTTATAATATCAGTAACATTATAAGGAATTTCAAAGCCATCTTCAATAGAAACAGTTACTCTGCTGCTGCTGATTATCCGGGTAATTACACCACCACCTTTTTCATTAACAAATTTGACTATATCTCCAATCTTAAATCCCATAATTTTTGTTAAAAGAATATAAATATGCAAAAGTAAAAGAAAATCATTCTATTTTCGTGAATTAAATAATGAAGCAACAGGCTTAGATTTGTTTTTATTGACAGTTAATAAAAAGTAATAAAAAAAGTTCACTTATAAAATATTTATAATTAACATGTTATAATGAAAAAATAAAAAAAATTAGATTTTAAATAAAAATTATTTGTTTAATAAAAAATAAGTTTCTAATATTGCATAAAATTTCCATGTATAAGTTTTAAAAATCAAATTGTAATATTTAATTAATTAATTTAAATTAAAAGTCTATGAAAAAAATTACGAAACTTTTTGTGTTAGTGATTGGGATATTGTTAAGTGTGACAATAGCCAATGGTCAAATTCTGACGTTAACCCTGCCAACAATAACAGCTAAAGCAGGCGATACAATTAATGTCCCTATAGATGTTACCTTATTTAATAGTGTTGGAGCATTTGGGCTACAGATAGATTGGGATTCGACCTTATTGAAGTATGATACTACATCAAGTAAAACTTTTTTTAATCCTAAACTAACAGCAACATACCATGGAGGTCCTTTAGGGACACCTATAGCTTGGGGCTCGGGCGGACATGCTACAATAGCCTGGTCATCTGCAGGATGGGGATCTGTAAATATAGGCAATGGAACACTTTGTACTCTTTCATTCATTTATTTAGGACCTACAGGGTGTACACCAATAACATGGAATGCAGAAAGTACAATAGGACCACTTGATGGTGCTGATTATATCCCAACATTTTATGATGGTAGCGTTTGTCTATTATCAGATTTACCACCTGAAATTACTACACATCCACAGCCTTCATATGGGTGTGATAATAGCCTGGGTGCATTTTTTAGTGTTACAGCAAATGATGCATTATCATATCAATGGCTTGTAAGTACAGACGGAGTAAGTGAATATACACCTCTAACCGAAGCTCTTCCATATAGTAATGTAAATAGTTCTACTTTAAATATTGACCCTATTACATTTGATATGAATGGTTATTTTTATGAATGTGTAGTTACAAATGATGACGGATCAATTACTTCCAATTCTGCATTATTGACAGTATATCCATTACCTATTGTTAATGTTACTCCTGCAGGACCAGTACATATTATTCCACAACTTTTAACATCTGATGTTTCAGCTACAGTTACTTATCAATGGCAGTTTAATGGTACACCTATTTCAGACGAAACAAACTCTACATATAATGTTATAAATTTTGGTGATTATAGTGTTGTAGTAACAGATAATAATGAATGTGTCTCAGAATCAAATACTGTTATTGCAATACCTTCATCCCCATTAGTAATTGATAGTATAAGAGCTAATAATTTGGAAATATGTACAGGCAGCGAGTCAATTCTTACTGTATATCCTTCTGGCGGATCAGGTTCTTATCTTTATACATGGAGCACAGACGGTATAGATGGAAGTATAAGTGTTTTCCCGGAAACAACTACAACATATAAAGTTACAGTTGACGATGGAATTACACAAGAAGTGGATTCAATTACAGTTATTGTTAATCCTTTACCAACAGCAGCAATTTTCACATCCGATCCGACAACATTCTGTGCTGGTGGTAGTGCTGAATTACTTTCAAATGTAGGAGATGGATATTCATATCAGTGGTATATTAATGATGTATTAATTGAACTTGCTACAGATCCAAATTTCATTGCAACTGAAAGTGGAAATTATACAGTTAAGGTTACAAGTCTTGGTTGCTCAACTTTATCTGAACCAACTATAATAATTGTCAATCTTATTCCATCCTCTTTAATTACACCAGAAGGATCTACCTCTTTCTGCGAAGGTGATTCAGTTTTGCTTGTTGCTAATGCAGGAGAAGGTTATACTTATCAGTGGTTATTAAATGAAGTGGTTATTGAAGACGCAACAGAAAATATGTACAATGCAAAAGTTGCCGGTTCTTATTCACTCCAGGTTTTACTTGGCGACTGCAGTAAACTTTCAGAATCAGTTAATGTAATTGTTAATGCTAAACCAGAAGCAGTTATTACACCGGCAGGTTCAACAACTTTCTGCGAAGGCAATTCAGTTGAACTTATAGCAAATGCAGGCGAAGGTTTAACTTATCAGTGGTGGTTAAATGATGTAACTATTGAAGGAGCAACAGATAATACTTACAATACTATAGAAGCAGGCACATATTTACTTCAGGTTTTTAGTAATAGTGGCTGTTTTACAATTTCTGAACCTCTAACAGTTACAGTACTTCCTGTTCCATTGTCTGTTATAACACCTGAAGGTCCTACAACTTTCTGCGAAGGAGATTCAGTTTTGCTTATTGCAAATGCAGGCGAAGGCTTAACCTATCAGTGGTTTTTAAATGAAGTTATGATTGATGGAGCAATAGAAAATATGTACAATGCAAAAGTTGCAGGTTCTTATTCACTCCAGGTTTTACTAGGAACATGTCTTAAGGTTTCTGAACCTATTATTGTTACTATTGGCCTTCCTGAATCAGTTATAACTCCTGAGGGACCTACAGCTTTCTGCGATAGTGCTTCAGTTAATGTTAATCTAATGGCTAATGAAGGTGCTGGTTTAACTTATCAGTGGTGGTTTGCAGGTGCAACAATTGAAGGAGCTACAGATATTGTTTATAATGCTTTAAAAGCAGGAACTTATCTTCTCCAGGTATTCAGAGGAAATTGTTTTCAGATTTCCGATCCTCTTACAATTACAGTTAAGGTCGGAGCAGTTGCAACTATCACTCCATCTGGAGAAACTACATTCTGCGCTCCCGGTTCAGTTGATTTAATCGCATTTAGCGCAGACGGATATACTTATCAGTGGTTGATAGGTGGAGATCCTATTATCGGAGCTACAGATCGTTCATTTTTTGTTAATACTTCCGGCTCGTTTTCAGTTGTAGAAACTTTTAACGGATGTTCTGCTACTTCTGAAGCAGTTGTTGTTACAGTAAACCCTTTACCTATAGTTGAAGTATTTCCTGTTGGACCAAGAACTATTTTTGAAGGGGATTCTCTTTTATTAACTGCTACTACAGATGCTACATCAGGTATCTGGAGAAAAAATGGAGTTGAAATCCCAGGTGCTACTGATATTACTTATTATGCTAAGGAAGCTGGGGTATATACTGCTTTTGTATCTAATGGAACATGTACCAATGTTTCTAATGAAGTTGAGATAACAGTAGAACAACAAACATTTGACATAACAGTAACAGCTGAAGGAAGTTCAATTTGTTTGGGCGAAACTTCTACATTACAGGCTCAACCAACTCCTTATAATGATGGTAAATATAAATGGCAATGGTCTCCTGGTGGAGAAACTACAATGTCTTTTAATGTAACTCCTGATGCAACAACTACATATTTTGTAACAGTAACGGATTCAATATCTTTTGTATCTGTTGAAGGTCAGGTAACAGTAGTTGTAAATAATCCTCCTGTAGCAGAAATTATACCATCAGGTATTGTTACTCCAGCTTCAGCACCACAAATTCTGGTAGCTACAGCAGGAGAAGGTTACACTTATCAGTGGTATACATCAGGAGATGGTTTATTACCAATTGACGGTGCAATAAATGATACATTAAATGTTTTTGAAGATGGAGAATATGTTGTTGTAATTTCTCATAATAATTGCCGTGCAACTTCAGATGTCACAACTGTTGTTTTCGATATAGTTGAGCCATTACAAGTAGATGTTTTTGCTGAACCACAATTTTTATGCTCTGGCGAATCAACTTTAATTCAAGCAGGCGTAATAGGTGGAACCTCTCCTTATCATTATAATTGGAGTCCAGTTGATGCAGGAGATACAGATTTCTTTGAAGTAACTCCTGAAGGAACAACTACATATTATGTAACAGTTACAGATGATAATGAAAATACTGCAATAGGCTCAGTTGAAGTTATTGTTACTAATGTAC
>CAZMDE010000154.1:0-6453 GCA_964564355.1 uncultured Bacteroidales bacterium
GCAAATATATATGGGCACTTATACAACTGGTTTGCAGTAAATGATAGCCGTAAATTATGCCCTTTAGGTAGCCATGTGGCGACAGAAGCAGAGTGGGTTACTTTAATTTCTTTTTTAGGAGGTTCAAGTGTGGCAGGGTCGAAGCTTAAAGAAGCTGGTACTTCACATTGGTTGAATCCTAATGCCGGAGCAAATAATAGTAGCGGATTTACAGCTCTGCCAGGCGGTAATATACTTTACAACATTGGGACATTCTACGGTCTTGGTGAAAATGCAGTCTTTTGGAATTCTACAGAGTATGATGCATCATATGCGAGATACCGTTATCTGGAAAACGGTAACCCTGGAGTGATTGGACAATACATCGGCAAAACCTACGGATTCTCAGTGCGCTGTGTGAAGGACTGAAAAAAATTGACGATTGATTATTCACTTATACTGCTTTATCAATTATACTCAGTAACAATACCCGATACTCAATACTTTTATCAATCCGGATAAATCGGGACTAATTATTATTTTTGCAGTATTGTAATTTTTTAATTTCAACATATAATGAAGATATCTTATAATTGGCTAAAAGAATATATTAATACTGATAAGAAGCCGGAGGAGATTGCTGTTCTATTGACAGATTGTGGACTTGAGGTTGAGTCAATCGAGAAATACCAGTCTGTAAAAGGCGATCTGGAAGGGGTATTGATAGGAGAGGTGCTTACAAAAACAAAGCATCCTGATGCAGATAAATTATCTTTAACAACTGTTAATGTAGGCGATAATCGGATACTTGAAGTAGTGTGCGGAGCACCTAATGTTGAAGCAGGGCAGAAAGTGGTTGTGGCAACTGTTGGAACAACTTTATATAAGAACGATGAGCCGCTTGTTATTAAGAAAGCAAAAATCAGAGGTGCTTTATCTGAAGGTATGATTTGTGCGGAAGATGAACTTGGCTTGGGAACTTCACATGATGGGATAATGATATTAGAGTCTTCAGCAAAGGTTGGTATGACCGCAAAGGAATATTTCAATATTACAGATGATGTTGTTTTTGAAATAGGGCTTACTCCAAACCGTTCTGATGCTACTTCGCATATTGGCATTGCACGTGACTTATACGCAGTATTAACTACACTTAGCATTCAGCATTTAGACTTTAAAGTTCCATCTGTTGATGATTTTAAGGTTGATAGCAATGATCAGAAGATTGATGTTGTGGTAGAAGATACTGCAGCCTGTATTAGATATACAGGAATTGAGATTTCTGGATTTGAAATAAAGGATTCGCCTGACTGGCTTAAGAGCAGACTGAAGGCAGTTGGTGTAAGACCAATTAATAATATAGTTGACATAACAAACTATGTCATGCTTGAAACAGGCGAGCCTTTGCACGCATTTGATATTGAACGGATACATGGAAATAAAGTAATAGTTAAAAAGCTGAAGCTGGGAACAAAATTCATAACCCTTGACGGAGTTGAAAGAGAGCTTACTGGTGAAGACCTTATGATTTGCAATGCAAATGAAGGAATGTGCATAGCCGGTGTTTTCGGAGGTCTTCATTCAGGAATTACAAATGATACAAAAGCGCTGTTTCTTGAAAGTGCTAATTTCAGCCCGACCTCAGTGCGTAAAACTTCTAAACATCACAACCTGTCAACTGATTCAGCATTTCGTTTTGAAAGGGGAGCAGACCCGAACATTACTGTTTATGCAATCAAGCGGGCAGCCAACCTGATAAAGCAAATCGCAGGAGGTAAAATCACTTCGGATATTATTGATATTTATCCAAACCCGCTACCTGAAAAAGTTATTACAATAAGCTATGATAATATTGACAGAATTATCGGTAAGAAAATTGACAGGAAACTTATTAAATCAATTTTAAATTGTCTGGGAATAACATATTTGAATGAAACTCCTGAAGGAGCTGAAATTTCTGTTCCTGCTTTTAAAACAGATGTTACACGCGAAATAGATATTACTGAGGAAATACTTAGAATATATGGATACAATAACATTGACCTGCCGGATAAAGTCAGACTATCGCTCAATTACTCCATTAAACCTGATAAAGATAAGATTCAGAATTTAGTGTCAGATTATTTGAGCAGTAATTGTTTTTATGAGATTTACTGCAATTCGCTGACAAAAGCAGACACCAATCAGGACACTTCATCCTTTGTTAAGATATTGAATCCTGTGAGCAATGAGGTGAATGCTATGAGACAATCATTATTATACGGTGGATTGGAAACAATAGTCTATAACCGCAATAGGAAACATCCTGATATGAAGTTTTATGAATTCGGGAATTCGTATCATATAACAAGCGAAGAGCGAAGTGCGATGAGCAAAGAGGGAAAGGATATTAATAAGCTATCAGGTTATAATGAAAAATCACATTTAGTTTTGTTTCTTACAGGCAGGAAATATAATGAGACATGGAAAACCAATGATGATAAGCTTGATATATACGATATAAAATATTATGTGCAGAATATCCTGAATGCTTCCGGAATTAACAGCTCAGCTTTGGAGATTAAGAAAATAAACGAAGAGAAGAGAGGTGAAAGTGAGTTTGAAAACGGATTGATTTATTTTGCTGAAGATGGCGAAGAATTATTAAGACTTGGACAGGTGAATTCTGAAATTGCCAAAGCATATGATATTAAAGCAAGTGTGTATTACGCTGACATTAATTGGAATAAAATTATCAGCTTAGCAGCAAAGAATAAGATAGTCTATAAGGAATTGCCTAAATATCCTGAGGTAAGACGCGACCTTGCCCTGCTGATTGATAAGAATATAAATTATGCTGACATTGAGAAAACTGCTTGCTTTTCAGAGAAATTGTTGATTAAAAAGGTAGAATTATTCGATGTATACGAAGGCGACAGAATTGAAAGTGGTAAAAAGTCCTATGCTATAAGCTTTATTCTTCAGGATAATGAAAAGACCTTGACTGATAAGGTGGTTGACGCAGCTATGGACAGGATTAAAAATGCATTAATCAAGCAGTTTAATGCAACAATAAGGTAATTATATAATTCTTTCTCATTACTCACTACAACCGAGCGTAGCGAGCTCATGAGCACATTTAAGATTAATTATTAATGCGAATAAACTTTGAACTTTAAACTAACTACAACAGATAAATATTCAAAAGCGCGGGCTGGTGAACTTGTCACTCCACATGGCATTATTAAGACGCCTGTTTTTATGCCTGTGGGAACTGCCGGCTCAGTGAAAGCTATTCATGTTCGCGAACTTAAGGAAGACATAAAAGCCCAGATAATACTTGGCAATACTTATCATTTATATCTGCGTCCCGGTATTGACATAATTGAAAAAGCAGGAGGCCTTGCAAAGTACAGCGGCTGGGGTGGTCCAATGCTTACTGACAGCGGCGGTTTCCAGGTTTTTTCTTTGGCTCAGATAAGAAAGATTAATGAGGATGGAGTTTCGTTTTTTTCACATATTGACGGCTCATTGCATGTCTTTACTCCTGAGAATGTAATTGACATTCAGCGCAGTATAGGTGCAGATATAATAATGGCTTTTGATGAATGCACTCCATATCCCTGTGCATATGAGTATGCCGTAGATTCTCTCAAAATTACCCATAACTGGCTTGACCGCTGTATAAGCAGACTTCAGAGCACAGAAGGTAAATACGGTTATGAACAATGTTTATTTCCTATAGTTCAGGGCAGCACATATAAAGACCTGCGTTTGCAGTCAGCTGAGTTCATTGCTTCAAAGAATCTTGATGGCAATGCAATTGGAGGACTCTCTGTTGGTGAGCCTGCAGAAATGATGTATGAAATGACTGACATTGTATGTAATGTTCTGCCTGCTGATAAGCCCCGCTACCTTATGGGTGTGGGTATGCCTGCTAACATCCTCGAATGTATTGCTCTCGGTATTGACATGTTCGATTGTGTTATCCCTACCCGCAACGGAAGGAATGGAATGATACTGACAAGCGAAGGTATTATTAACATTAAAAATGAAAAGTGGAAAAATGACTTATCCCCGCTCGATGATAAAGGATATACGTTTGTTGATACCCAGTATTCCAAAGCCTACCTCAGGCATCTTTATATAAGCAGCGAAATCCTTGCTTCAATGATTGCATCCCTCCACAACCTTGGTTTCTATATCTGGCTCACTAATGAAGCTCGCTCCAGAATTCTTGACGGTTCCTTTGCAGAATGGAAAAATGTAATGGTTAAAAAGCTGGAAGAAAGGCTGTAAGGAATTTTGAATTCTGAATTATCAAAAATGGAAGATATAAATTTTTTATTTTTGCTTATAAATTTAAAGCATAGATTATGAAAAAGACAATTTATATAGTTTTATTTATGGCATTTTTATTTGTAATGTCAACGTGTAAAAAGGATAATAAGGCACCAAGTAAACCGTTTTATACCAGCCCAATTAATGAAGCTACCAATCAGCCAATATCCATTTCTTTAATATGGGGTTGTACAGACAATGATTTAGATGTGTTAACTTATGATGTTTATTTTGGAACTACTATTAATCCTTTGCTAATTAAAAGCGGGAATAAAACAACAGCATATAATCCGGGAATATTAGAAAATAATAGAAAATATTACTGGAAGATAATTGCAAAGGATAATCATGGAAACTCAACTGAAGGAGATATTTGGAGCTTTAGAACACAGCAGGGAAGTGGTACTGTTACTGATGTTGATGGCAATGTTTATAACACAGCTATTATAGGCACACATTTGCTGATGATAGAAAATTTAAGAACAACAAAGCTTAATGATGGTAATGCAATACCTAATATAACAAATAATTCAACATGGACAAGCTTAAGTTCTCCAGGATTTTGTTGGTATGACAATGATGCAGCAAAATATTATGGAGCTTTGTATAATTGGTATACAGTAAATACTGGTAAACTTTGTCCTGAAGGCTGGAATGTTCCGACAGATGAAAATGGGACAATTGTTTATTCGGGAGATGCAAGTGAAGCAGGTGGCTATCGAGATGAATCAGGATTGTTTTATGGCTATGGTATTATTGGATACTGGTGGTCATCGTCGGAGAGTCCTATTAGTGGTGAAGCTTGGAGCCGTAGCAGGAATTATTTAAATCATGAAGAGCGCAGAATTAGCTATAACAAGTCGGTAGGGTTATCAGTGAGATGTTTTAAAGTCAATGATTTAAATCTGCGACCAAACCCTCCTTCAAATCTAAGCCCTTTTGATGGCGCAGTAAATGAACCAAGAAACACTTCATTAAGATGGACATGTACGGACCCAGAGAATGACCCTATGACATATGATGTCTATTTTGGTACAGAGCCAAATCCTTTTTTAGTAAAAAGTGGTAATACAACAAAAATATATAATCCCGGAACTTTGGCTTATAATACTAAGTATTACTGGAAGGTAGTTGCTGTAGAAATGGATAATCAAATTAATTCAACTGAAGGTGATATTTGGAGTTTTACAACAGAACTAAAACCTGACAGCGTGGTAAGTTGTGGAATTGTTAATGATATTGACGGTAATAGTTATAATACAGTAAAATCAGGTACATTGTGTTGGATGAAAGAAAATCTGAAAACCACTAAATATAATGACGGAAGTCCAATACCCAATGTAATAGATAATACAGGGTGGACAAAACTGACTACTGGAGCTTACTGCAATTATGATAATATTGCAAATAATGCTAACACATATGGCCGCTTATACAATTGGTATGCAGTTGGCACAGGTAAGCTCTGCCCAAAGGGCTGGCATGTGTCAACAGCAGGTGCGTTCACTCCTTTGTATGGAGGTTGGCGGCAAGGTACTGATGGATTGTATATCGATATGGGCAAATGGGCTTACTATTGGAGTTCTTCAAAGGAATTTGATGCAACGAAGGCTAATGCTGACTGTTGGCAATACAATAAGTTTTGGCAAGTGCGAACTCTTAACAAAGGTCTCGGTTTTTCAGTTCACTGTGTAAAGGACTAACTCAATTCATCAGATTCAAAGACTTCGTAGGACTCTGCCATTTTGTCAGTATTAAGCTCGTGTTTTTGGGTTTCCACGAATTTGTCTCGGTGTTGCTACGGTGTTATAGAAATTTTGTCCACTTTAAGCCCCTGCCATTTTGTCATATTTTACTATTTAGAAATTAAGATATAGAAATTAGCAAAGCAATTCATGAGCTCCTTTATATAAAAATTATATTTGCGAATAATTTTTTTGTTTATTTGCATTTTATTAAAAGTTAAAACTAAATTCTAACATCTAATATTTAATATCTAATTTATGATAATAACAGGAAATAATTTAAGGATAGAGGACGTAGTTAATGTAGCACGTAATAATGAAAAAGTGGAGCTTCACCCTGATGCAGTAAAACGCATAAATGTATGCAGAACAATGCTTGAGGAAAAAATTATAGCTCGTGAAATAATGT
>CAZMDE010000155.1:0-6415 GCA_964564355.1 uncultured Bacteroidales bacterium
TCATTAATTCTGTTGAAACATTTGTCGATACTATCACAGTGAAGCTTACTGAAGATGCTGGTAATCTGTTTTTCAAAGACGATATTAACAGTATAAATAAATTTATAGATATTCCTTTTATAAAGAATACTTTTATTAATTCCAAAACTTTCATAATTCAGGACACTGTCTACAATGATGATTTTCCTTATTATTTTATCACTAAACCATTTGAAATAAATGAAACTGGCAACTTTAACATTATATGTAAATATTCAATTGTAAGCATTGACAGTAAGCTTGATGATAACATTGCTGTCAGACCTGCAGAAATATGGCTTGCAGATTTTAAATACGGAGTGGATAATTATAACTTTTTTAACTGGGATTTCTCTGCATGGGAAGTCGGTCAGTTTTTCACTAACTATCTCTTCTCTCCTTATTATGTTGGTCCAAGGGTTATAAACGAATTGCTGACCGCTACTAATGGACATTGCTTTGGTATGGCATCTTCGTCTATAATTTTCAAACAGAACAGACACTGGATTCCTGACAACCCGGCTCTCAAACCAACATACCAACAACCCGAAACTTTTAAATTAAAAGAAAAAATCCGCGATGCTCATTACAAACAAGTCGGCTCAATATACCTTTATACATTTTCCCTGCCTTTTGTTTCCGACCACGAACGTGCTATTTCAGAACTACAGAACATCAAAGATATACTTTCACAAAATAAGCTTGCTTTAGCAAACTATGAACATCATTCAACTGTTCTGCACACTATGATTAAGCATAAAAATTATTACCAGCTTTATGAATACAACAATAATGAAGGTGAATTTGACTTTACAAAATACTCTTCTGATAACAGAGGCAGATTTAAAATTTACAATAACAATCATGAAAATGAACTAATTTTCAGTGGGAACAGTGCTTTATATCGTTTTGAAATAGCTGATTTTAGTCTTGCCAAGTCTAATAAGGGAACAAAAGATATTAATTCTGTTCTTGATTCTCTTATGCAATTACAGCTTGACACCCTGGTAAAGAATAAACAAAACATGATAATATATAAGCAATACAGAACCGGCGACTCTGTTCCTTTGGCTAAGATAACAATTAGCACAGGGGTTGTTAAAGCTTATGATTATGGAGGGTATAAAGTATTTTACCTTGATAACAAGGTGCAGCCTGACATAAATATTATTTCAAATAATAATGAACCCGGTGCTTTTTCACTTATGGGCATTAATACATTTGATAAAACGAAAAATAATGTAAGTCAGTTCTTATATGAAAATGTGTTCTTGCAATTGCCTGTTTCAAAAGTTAAATTTACTAAAGTGTTTAATGACTCTTTGCAGAAATGCGATATAGATGAAAATGGGGACAAGATTTATGAATTTAATATTAAGCAGAGCTATACTGGCAAAATACCATCTTCACTGAATTTACCCCCATCTCTAATAAGGGATATACGATTAATAGCTCTGAATGCACAAATTGACAGCATGTCAATAGACCTGAAAGACTTTATAGAGGACGAATTTATTAATTCATTAACCTACAAACTAAATTTTAATGATACGCTCATCGATTGCTCGATTTTTGGCAGCACCTTAACTGTTAAATTAAAAAAAACATTCAAAGACCTGCAAATAATTGAACTGAAAGTAACAGACGGGACTCATAATATTATTATTCCTCTCTATGTTTCCGCTTCAAGTGGAATAGGTATAAATGAATATATAAACAATGAAATTTCCTTATATCCGAATCCGGCTAACAGCAGAATTAATATAAATCTTAGAAAAGACAGTGATTTAAAAGAAATAGAGATATTTAATTTACAGGGAAAATTTGTCTTTCGTAATCAGTTTAATCATAACAAAAACAAATCCCTCAGCATTGATGTTGCTGATTATCCCAAAGGAATTTATATTATCAGGATTACTACTGCAAAAACTGCCTACACAGGAAAATTTATTGTTAATTAAACTTGTTGAAAAACTGTTTATAATCTGTATTTATTTTTTAATGAATCATTTCATTTAATAATCTTTATAGTTTTAAAAAACTAATATTTTCATTCAGCAAAATCACAACCCTGCTAATTCATTTTTCTTCTTTCCTGTCAATGATTCTACAACAAGTTTATATGAATCATCAATCCATTCTTTTAGCTGTTTGTCTTTCACTGTTCCGTCAATATTTACCGTATTCCAGTATTTCTTATTCATATGATAACCCGGCAATACTGACGGGTATTCTGCTCTTAATTCCTCTGCCTTGTCAGGGTCACATTTTATATTAATGCTTAATTCTCCGTCCAGCTTAGTTAGCAAAAACATTTTATCAATTACCTTAAAAACCAAAGTAACATCATCAAAAGGAAAACACTCTGTTACACCTTTCTTTGAAAGGCAATATTCTCTTAATTCTTCTATGTTCATGGCAGCTTTATGCTTGTTTATGTTTGGCTAAAATATTAAAAAAATACAAAAACAACATTTATCTGCATTTTTATATAATATTACCATATTTTTGCAAAACTTGACATTAATCTTTCATTACAAATTTATTAATTATGGCAGAAAAAAGAATAATTGGTATTCATATATCCGAAAGGATTAATGATGCCGTCAAAATACAGGATATTTTAACAAAATTCGGCTGCTCTATTAAAACCAGGATTGGTCTTCATGATGTTTCTGATGATTATTGCAGCCCTTGTGGCTTGGTTATTCTTGAACTCACTGGCGACATCAATGAATGTGATAGATTAGAAATGGAATTAGAAAAGGTAAAAGGAGTTGTTATTAAAAAAATGACTTTTAACTGCTGATTTGTGTTGAGAGTGGGATTTGAAAGAAAAATTGTGTTCACAAAAATGTTAATAAGTAATCACTAAAACGTAACCCTGCTTACAAAAAATACGTATATTTGTAGGTAATTAAAAACTATGGACAATCACGAAGAATTCTCTGACAATTTGAATCAAGACATTCGGAAGCTATCCTCGGATAGAAGCAATAGATTTAACAGGTACAGGAATAGAAATACAAAAAAACCTGAAAAAATTATCATTGAATTAAACTTCACCCTTACTAACACTTTCTGGGGTAATAGCTGGACTTGTGCTGAAAAATTGCAGGTCATTAAAGGAAAATCATTAAAAACTTCTATAAACATTATCAGCAGCAATTCTATTTCTGAAGTGTGGGATTGCAGAATAGCTTATTTTAACAGCGTTGAAGACCATAATATTTCCCTTAAATCTTTGGATAATAGTATCAGCATTCAGATATTAAACAATCAATTCTCCTGTTCAGGAACTACTATCCATGAAGTTGAAGGATTTGTTAGTGAAGAAATTCTTAGCGAAAACAAATAATACTCCTTACTCCTTGCTCATTTCACAAAAGGACTTATTGCTCTTTCGTAAATTCCATGCATAAAGGCAATCAACATTCCGTAATTTGTAACCGGAATACCTGCATCTGTGAATGGTTTTAATCTGTTCAGTATTTGCTTCCTCGTAATCATGCAACCTCCGCACTGAACTACCAATGCATAATCATCTATATTTTCAGGCAATTTGCTTAATCCTGCTATCACTTCATATTCCAGCTTCTTTCCAGTATAGTTCGTAAGCCATCGGGGAATCTTCACTCTGCCTATATCATCGCATGTAACATGATGAGAACATGATTCAAGTATCAATATCTTATCACCATCTTTCAACTTGCTTATAGAAGTGATTCCTTTAAGATAATTCTTGAAATCCCCTTTTGCACGGGCAAGAACTATGCTGAAGCTTGTCAATGGAATTTCAGAAGGAATAGCTGCATTGGCTTTCTCAAATACCTGGCTGTCAGTTATTACAAGCACAGGTTTTGGCTGCATCTTTTTAAAATATTCTGCAGCGTAATTTTCTTTTACTAATACGGGAGTGCAATTATTATCAAGTATGTCTCTTACCACCTGCATTTCCGGAAGTATCATACGACCTTCAGGTGCTTCAGTATCTATAGGGGTAATCAGCAATACCGTATCCCCGTAATTGAGCAGGTCTCCTATTAAAGTCTTTGACTGATAAGCTGTTTCAGGAATAATCTTTCTCAGCGCATTTATTATTGCATCTGTATTATCCTGCAGTTTAGCGCTATAATCTATTATAGTTGATTTATATTCGTTTTCTATTAATGCTTTTGTATCATCATTAAGCTTTTCCAGATCCGATTTATTATGTATTAATAGGAAAGGGATATTATAATGAATGTATTTTGCGATAAGCTCTGTTTCATCTTTTCCTATATTATTATTCGTAACAATAAGTATAGCTGTGTCAATAGTTTTAAGCGCTTCCAGTGTTTTCTCAATTCTCTTCTCCCCCAGCAT
This sequence comes from uncultured Bacteroidales bacterium, assembly GCA_964564355.1. GTDB lineage: Bacteria > Bacteroidota > Bacteroidia > Bacteroidales > JAGODS01 > CAZMDE01. Next base: position 4,384 of record CAZMDE010000155.1, read on the forward strand.
TCCTGAATCATCAATACCTGCAGTATCAATAAATATTACAGGACCAATGCCCTCCATCTCTATAGACTTTTTGACAGGGTCAGTTGTTGTGCCTGCGTGTTCCGAAACAATAGCCACATTCTGACCAGCAAGAGCATTAATAATAGTGCTTTTCCCGCTGTTACGCTTTCCGAATATTCCTATAAAAGGCTTATTATTCATACATTAATTATTAGTTCGTAGTTCGTAGTTAATAGTTCGTAGTTGATAGATTTTTTGGTTTATTTATATAACAGGAAAACAACAGGTTTCTTATTAATATCAGGATTAATTTTCTTCCAGTTCTTTATTGATTTGGAAATAATTAACTCAGTTTCCAAAGTCAAATCCACTGCTATACATAGAAAAGTATTGTCCATACAATTTCCAACAATATCCTCAAAAACCGCTTTATTTCTGTAAGGTGTTTCTATAAAAATCTGCGTTTGATTTTTTCTGTGAATATCCGATTCAATTTGCTTTATTCTCTGCACTCTTTCCTTCTTATCTATTGGCAAATAGCCGATAAAAGCAAAATTCTGACCATTAAATCCCGAAGCCATCAGACCTAAAATGATTGAGCTGGGACCAATAAGCGGAATAACCTTAATATTATTCTCATGAGCAAGCCGGACAATATCAGCTCCCGGGTCAGCAACACAGGGACAGCCTGCTTCCGAAAGCAATCCTATGCTTTTACCTTGTTTTGCAGATGATATAAAACTTGAAAATTCATTAACGCTTGTATGCTTATTAAGAATGTTATATTTTATTAGGTCAAACGGCTTTAAATAACCAATTGACTTTAAAAATCTCCTTGCAGTTCTCTCATCCTCCACTATAAATTCATCAAGAGAATTGATTATTTCCTTATTAAAATCCGGAAAAATGCTTTTACCCGCATTCTCTCCCAATCCACTAGGAATCAAATAAAGACACCCTTTTCCTGATATATGTTTGCTGATATCCGACATACGTTTTTTTATTTTCCAAAGATATTATTTTTATTAACAACCCTGGCTTTCAAAACAATAAATGATTGTTAATATCTTTCCTGAAATTGCATCATTTTTACTCCTAAATTTGAAGTCAAAATCCAACACTTTCTTGTGATGAACTGCCCCATAGAACAATATGAGATAATAAGGACTTTGTTCGACCTTCACTGCGAAAAGCTGAATCAGGCTTATCTTGAGCTTATTGTGAATGCTGATGATAAATACTATCAATATGATGTGATTGAATGGTATCATAGTGAAATTAAGTTTCAAATCAGCGGCGAAGATTATGATGCTTGTGAGTACCTCATTGAGCAGTATTATTGCGATAACACTTTGCAGAGGGAAATTGAGCACAATATACTTCATAAGAATGACGGCTATTTTGAGCTTTATTACAACTTGGTCTACCGTATGTTCTATGACATACAGGAGATTTTCCGCAATAATTATTTCAAAGACAATGAACTACCCCGCCGCAAGCAGCGGGGTATCATTAGCCCTCTAAAAGAGGGCTAACTGGTTATCTTTATGTAATTGTTTATATTCTTTTTCAAGTCCTTGTTCTTTGACATATTGAGATATTGTATTTTCATCTCCAAATTTACTGACTGTATTTACAAAGTATCCATCACTCCAAAATTCTCCACCCCATAATTGTTTCTTGACTTCTGGATGAATTTTAAAAATCTCTCGTGCTGTTATACTTTTTATTGTCGTCACTATTTTCGTTGGACTATACATTGGTATTGATTGCAATAAAAAATGAACATGGTTATTATCTGTACCTATTTCAAGAAAATGTATTGAGTACCTTTTGGATAGTTCTATACATATCTCTTTTAAACTATTATCTACTGCTTGGCTAAATACAATTCGTCTGTATTTTGCTGGGCATACATAATGATACAGTAATACTGAAACATTATGTGATTTGTGTATGTATCTGCTTTTTGCCATACACAAAAATAATAAATCGCCGCAAGCGGCGGGGAATTTATCCCGTAGTGATTAAA
>CAZMDE010000156.1:0-5309 GCA_964564355.1 uncultured Bacteroidales bacterium
GCAACAGCAGATGCAGAATAAACTGAGGCACCGTTTTCATTAACCATTATTGCCATTATATCTTTATCAAATCTCATCTTTTTTATCAGGCTTTCAGTTTCCCTTCCTGCAGTTCCGTTTCCGATTGCAATAGCTTCAACCTTACAGGCGCTAACAGCGTTCTTAATCTTATGAGCAGCCTGTTTTACTTCATTTTGAGGAGGGTGTGGGTATATAGTTTCATTATGCAGCAGCTTGCCCTGGCTGTCAAGACATACAACCTTACAACCTGACTTGAATCCGGGGTCAATTGCCATTACGTTTTTCTGTCCTAGCGGAGGAGCAAGCAATAGCTGCCGCAGGTTGACAGCAAATATTTTTATTGCTTCTGTATCAGCTTTGAGCTTTGCATCAGCGCGTATCTCTGTTTCCATTGACGGGGCAAGCAAGCGCTTATAGCTGTCCTTAATAGCGATTCTGACCTGCCCGGAAAATTCATTATCTGACTTTATAAATTTCTGTTCAAGAATTGAAATAGCGGTAGTTTCATCAGGATGAATTTTAACTTTTAAAAAGTCTTCATTCTCTCCTCTCAACATAGCAAGCACTCTGTGAGAAGGAGACTTATAAAGCAGCTCTTCCCAGTCAAAGTATGTCTTGTATTTTTCTCCTTCAGTTTCTTTGTCTTTTACAACTTTGGAATATATTTTTGCCTCTCTTTCAAAAAGCCTGCGAATCCTGTCTCTTGCAAACTGATTTTCATTCACCCATTCAGCAATAATATCTCTTGCCCCCTGCAAAGCTTCTTCTGCATCAGCAATTCCTTTATTCTTATTAATGAATTTAGAACAAATATCAGCTAACAACGAAGAACTATTCTGTGCCATTATAATTTTAGCAAGCGGCTCCAACCCCTTTTCCCTCGCAATGCTTGCCCTTGTTTTCTTCTTAGGCTTGTAGGGCAGATAGAGGTCTTCAAGCTCTGTCAGGGTTAAAGCATTATTTATCTGAAGTTCAAGTTCAGGTGTGAGCTTTTCCTGCTCTTTTATAGATTTTAGGATTGTTTCTTTTCGTTTATCAAGTTCAGTGAGTTGCTCAATCCTGTCGCGTATGCGGGTAATAAAAGTTTCATCAAGACCGTCTGTTTTTTCCTTTCTGTATCTCGAAATAAAAGGGACTGTGCCGCCATCTTCAAGAAGCTTAATAGTATTTTCTACCTGCTTTACATTTATATTTAATTCTTTTGCTATTATGCCAGGATATTTATGTGTCATGTTTTTAATAAACTAATATTCAGTATTTGTTTCCTTTGTAAAACCAGTCTTTTTAAAATTATTTTTTTGCATTTTCCATTATTGTCTTTACAACATCTATATTTTTAATTGCATTTGCATCACCCGGATTTAATGCTATTACTTTATTATAATCTTCAAGAGCCCCCTCATAATTTTTTAAGTTAAATCTTGCATTACCTCTTATATTATATGCATTAGCATCATTAGCATTAATAATAATTGACTTTTCACAATCTCCTATTGCACCGGTAAAATCACCCAAAGTGATTTTTGCAATACCAAGATTATTGTAAACCTGGACTTTTTCAATAGGGATAAATGTTAATTTTAAAGTACTTTCAAAGTCTTCAATAGACCTTTTTACATAAACTTCTCTTTTTATTTTTTCATTAACATACACTTTATTTGCATAATAATTTAGAAAATAAACACCCCTGTTAATGTATGAATTTCTGTTGTTGGGATTTAACTCAATTGACTTGCTATAATCTTTTACAGCTTCATCAATATCACCTAATTTGCCTTTTGCTGATGCAAGATTATCATATACTTTCCAGTTATCTTTGGTAAACATTGCAAAATTTAATACATTTTCAAAATCCTGAATAGACTTTTTAAAATACATTTCTCTTTTAATACTATCATTTGCATAAACTTTCTCAGCGTAATAGGAACTATAACAAACACCTCTGTTAAGGTATGCAGTACTGCAATTTGGATATTTATTAATCACATCCGAGAAAAGTGTGTTATCATTTTCCCATATTTTTACACGTCCATAAGTAATGGCAGAGAAAACGATAAAACCTAATACAAGCAATATTAATGAATAGCTTTTGTATTTTATAAAATTTGCATTAGGTTGCAGAAAGAAACGTTCACAGAATTTTCCTATAATATAAAATATACCAATATAAGGGATATAAGTATAGCGGTCAGCCATTGTTGCAGCGCCTACCGGAATAAATTGAAGAACAAGAATAATTGTTATAATAAAAAACATCATACCGAAAACAACATCTTTTCCCCATCTTTGCGAATACCATATAAAAAACAACAGCAACCCAACACACAAAATCGAAAGATAATACATTATCGGAAGAGTATTACCTAATTCAATTGGGTATGGGTAAAGTGCCGACAAATTAACAGGTATAAATGCTTTATATAAATAGCTGATAAATGAAAAAGAAACAATTGAGATGTGCTCGATAAGCGACATGTTTGGCGCCAATTCCTGCAAAGAACCCTTTTGAGAATAAATAGCAATAACTCCGAATAAGATTGAAACTGCAAAGAATGGAACTTTTTCAAGTATCATTTTCAGATTGTATTTCCGATTGAAATAATAATCGAAAAGTAGCATAATCAATGGAGTTATCACAGCCGCTGACTTACTCAAACATGATAACAAAAAGAAGATAAATACAAATATTATGTGTTTTGTCTTTTGTGATTTAAGATAATTGGTGTACATTATAAGTGAAAGCAGGAAGAATAATGAATACAAAACATCTTTTCTCTCCGAAACCCACGCCACTGATTCGACGTGCATAGGGTGAACAGCAAAAAAACCTGCAGTTATTAAAGCAACCACAGCATTCTTTGGTGAAATTTTTCTTATTAATACAAAAACTAAAAATGTGTTTAAAATATGCAGTATGATGTTGTTTAGATGGTAATGTAATGCCGAATCTCCAAATATTTTATACTCAAGAGCATACATAAGCATTGTAATGGGATGATAATTATTCGCATAAAAAGAGGTGATAAAGAATTTAATATTTGACCAATACAAGTTTTTTATGTAGCTGTTATCGGTTATATAAATCCTGTCATCCCATAAGTAAAATAAATCAAATTTGATAGCATTCAAATAGATAGCGAATGTTGTGATTAAAACAACAGATAAAGCAAACCAAATCCATTTATTAGTATTATTTTTTTCAACTTTTTGAGTTGGTTTCTTTTGCAGCAACTGGTTTTTTTTAGATGTGTTTTTTCTGTTTTTTGAATTCATAATTTTGAATTTGCCAAACATTAAATTGATGTTTTCACAATAATATCTGTCTTATTAGTGTTCAAAAGTATAATAATTTGTTTTATGAGATAATAAATATTCATCTTGTTTGTCAATGTTTAAAATATTAAAAAATGTTAATTTTTAAATTGTGTCATAAATTTTTAAAAGCTTACATTAGTTTAATGTCTAGGTTAAAGTATTTCAGTACAAGATAGTTTGTGAAAGCATTAAAGTGACTTTTATTAATACTTGATATTGTTCCTGAAAATTTTGTAGATTTGTGCTTTGTTCTAAAATCTATAATCTAAAATATAAAAATGTATAATTACTATGGTAATAAGCCTGAAGCTGAGGTTCAGCAAAGGGAGATAAATAAAAAGCCGACTGTAAGAGCTGAGAAAATGAGGGACCTGTACTTTGAAGCCAAGTCTTCGGCATCAATGGAATTCCCTTACTGGTACACAAGGCGCTGGGAAGAGACAGATGGTGAGATATCTATCATACGCCGTGCAGAAGCTTTAAAAAGTGGATTTGAACATCTTAGTCCTGTTATTTACCCGGGAGAAATTCTGGTAATGGGCAAAGCGGGTTATCTGAGGGGCTCTTATCCTATGCCATGGCTGTCTGGCTCCTATTTTATGGCTAAGGGAGATGAGATGTATAAGGAAGCTATGAAGACTGGCAGGCTTAGTGCAGATAATGTTACAACCTGGGGACAGGGCGGAGGGAATGTAACTCAAAGCTCCGGTAATGTTATTTCAATTGCAGGTAAGTTCGGTATAAGAAAAGAAGAATTGCCTGTATTGCTTGAAATGGCTAAGAAATGGCATAATAAATCAGTTGAGGATATTGGACACAAATACGAACAGCTTGTTCCGGGATATAAGGAAAAGGAAGCCCTGATGCGTTCTGTTATATGCATGTTCGATTCAGGTTATACCTTGCCGCAGGGAAGAGAAGTGATGAATTTCTATTATCCTTTGCAATACGGCATTGACGGGATTATAAATATATGCAATGAATCAATTAAGGAATCTGCAGGCTATCCTGAAATGGACAGGATGTATTTCTATAAGTCGGTTGCAATTATTCTTGAAGGTATAAAAAAGTGGATGCTGAATTATGCTGAAGAAGCAAAACTGATGGCATCATTAGAAAAAGATAAAAAGCAGAAAAAGGAATACCTGGAAATAGCTGAAAGAATCACCTGGCTATCAGGCGGAAAGCCAAGAAATTTTAAGGATGCTTTGCAATTGTTATGGACTTTTCATGTGGCAGTTCTGAATGAGGATGCTATATCAGGATTATCTCCGGGAAGAGTTGGGCAGGTGCTTTATCCTTTCTGGAAAAGGGATATTGACAAAGGTGTTATTACAAGAGAAGAAACAATTGAGCTGCTTGAAATGATGAGGCTCAAGTTTACCGAAATAGATTGCTTTGCTTCTACAGGCGTTGTGGGAGGAGTATTATCAGGAAATACATTCAATAATTTATGTATAGGTGGTTTGAACAAAGAAGGTGGCTCTGCAACTAATGAATTAGAAATGCTGCTGCTCGAAACAGGCATGACCTGTGCCACTCCACAACCTACCTTGTCTGTGCTCTATGATGAGAAACTTCCTGAAGAGTTTCTGATGAAAGCAATTGAATGCACAAAGATAGGAACAGGTTATCCTGCCTGGGTCAGCAACAGGACTGCAATGGAATTTTTGTTAGGAAATTACGGTGCTGAAGGCATGAAGGCAGAAGAAGCGCGTGCCTGGTCAATAGGTGGTTGTCTTGAAACTTCCCCCGGAAGCTGGATGCCCCTTGAGCTTGACGGAGAGATACACTGGATTCCCGGTGGCTCTGCTCCTGCAACAAGCGTTGGTGTGCACTTTCTTTCTTTGCCAAAACTGTTTGAAGTAGTATTGTTTGATGGACTTGATATGCGGACAGGGGAGAGGGTTTTTCCTGCGCATAAAAAGAAATTTAAGACTTATGAAGAGCTTTGGGTGGCATATAAGGATTAC
>CAZMDE010000156.1:5319-6301 GCA_964564355.1 uncultured Bacteroidales bacterium
AGGAAGATAAGTCCTTCAGTGGTTAATTCTCTGCTTAAGCCGGATTGCCTTAAGAAAGGCAAGGACATTGGACAGATGGGAAGCAGGTATAATACCACTTTCAATGTTGAAATATGCGGAGCTGTTAATCTTGTTAACTGCCTTGCCTCGCTGAAGAAGAATGTTTATGATGAAAAGACATTTTCTATTGATGATTATAAGGAAGCCATACTTGCTAATTTTGGTTATATGTCAGCAACTGAATCAGGCTCCTATTCATTGTTTGAGCAAAAGAAAAACAAGGACAATGCAGATTGGCTTAAGATACACAGGAAAAGCCTTGATGCACCTAAATATGGCAATGACGACCCTTATGCAGACAGTATTTTCAGGGAGTGGCAGGAATGGTTCTGCGAGATGACGCACAATTACAGGTCCCTCTATGATAAGCCTATGTATGCCTGCCAGATATCTGTCTCCACCCACGGACCAATGGGTGCTGTTACACTGGCAACTCCTGACGGAAGACTGTCGGGAACTACCTATGCAGACGGCTCTGTTTCAGCTTTTGCCGGTACTGACCGCAACGGTCCTTACGCATTATTCAATTCAGCTACATGCTGGAACCATTCTTTGTCGCAGAACTCTCAGCTTAATATGAAGATTCATCCTTCAGCAGTCAGAGGCAGGGAGGGAAGCAGGAAGTTTTTAGAGCTTATTAAGGCATATCTCCGCAAGGGAGGTTTTCACGTTCAGTTCAATATTGTTGACTCACGAATGCTGAGGAATGCACAGGCAAATCCTGAGAATTTCAGAGGACTGATGGTTAGGGTTGCAGGTTTTACTCAGTACTGGGTTGAGCTCGGAAAGCAGATACAGGATGAAGTTATTGCGAGAACTGAATACGAGGCAATTTGATAATTTGGCAATTTGATAATTTGGTAATTTAAAGATTTAAGTTTATAAAAATGAAAGAAGTTTGTAATGATTGTAAATATTATCT
>CAZMDE010000157.1:0-6271 GCA_964564355.1 uncultured Bacteroidales bacterium
TATAAAAAGAGGAATTGATTTTTAGGTAAGCCATTACTTATTTCAGACCAGCTTGAACCATTATCTGAAGATAAAAAAATTCCTTTATGTGTGCCTGCAAAAATATCTGAATCATGTATTAATAAAGAATAAACAATAGTGTTAGATAAGCCATTATTAACTTCAATCCAGTTTTTGCCATCATTTGTTGATAAAAAAACCCCACCAAATGTTCCGGCAAAAATATTTGATCCCTTAATTGCTAATGACTGTATATTAAAATTTGTGAGCCCATTATTTACAGCAGACCAGTTTAAGCCGTTATCAGAGGAAATAAATATACCTTTTTCATATGTTCCAGCAAATATATTTTCCCCACTTATAGCTAATGAAATTACATAAGGATTATATTGTGGTAAGCCATTATCTGATAAAGTCCAGTTAGAGCCATTATCTGTAGAGAGATAAACACCATAATAATGTCCAGCAAAAATATTTTTTCCACATATGGCTAATGAACGAATATTTTTTAGACCAATATAAGTCCAGTTTGATACTTTATTATTTGAAAAAAACAATCCGTCCTCTGAGCATGCGTATATATTTGTATCACTTACTACTAATGAATAAATATTTGAATATTTATTCAAACCATTGTTAACAGCAGTCCAACTTAACCCATTATTTTTTGATACAAGTATTCCATCATGATTGGTTCCAACAAAAATATTTGCTCCCATTATAGCTACACAGCTAACATCCCCACCCCCAGGTCCATTCATTTGCTGCCACTGAGCAGAGCAATGAAGAATAAATAAGAAGCAATGAACAAATATTATCAGAAAAAGGTTTTTCATGATGTAGTTTTTAGATTCCCAAAATTAAGAAAATTATTAATACAAAAAATACTAATGAACCAATGAACCAGTGAACCAATGAGTCAATGAACAACTTAAAAATTGATTCTAAACTTTCCGTTTAATCTGTCTTTTTGACCATCTATGACTCTCATCTGCACCATTTATGGATGTGTATTGGTTCCTAACTGGTTCCACTGTGGTTCCTCTCTGGTTCCTCTCTGGTTCCTCTCTGGTACTTAGCTGGTTCTGAATGGATTCTGTTTACCTGCTTTTAAAGGTTTTTTTATTGAAAATATCAAATCTATTTATGTGGTAGTATATTAACATTTTTAGCTCTTTAAATATTTATCATAATTCTTTTATTAATTAGAATACAGAATTTACTATTTAACTGATTATTTTTTACTTTTAAGCTTTAATATTTTAAGCTGCAAATATAAGTATTTTCTAAGCCCCATGCAAGCTTTTTCTTAAAATAATTTTCACATCCGATTTTATAAAAATTTTGAAAATAAATCTTAATAATTCTAAAATTATCAATTTAATATTCAATATTCATTAAATCTGTATTACTTTTGCAATTCTGAAAACATACTCTACTATCATATTGAACCTTATAATTTTAATCACCCCTCCTGCAAAGCATATAATATCTTCTCTAATTTTTTAATCATCAAATTTAATTACTATGTCAAAAAAACCCAAAAAGCAATCAGATGAAAATAACACAGATAATCTTAATGAACAAATTATAAACATAATCGCATCTAATCCTTATAAAAGCTTTAATTATAAACAGGTAGCGAGAGCTCTAGGTATCAATAATACTTTAGACAGAAATGCCTTAAGAGATAACCTGAAGAGCCTGGCTTCAAACAAAATACTTATTGAAGTTAAAACAGGAAAATATAAACTTAACACTAAAGCAGGGAAAAGGGATAAAGATTTAGGTGGAAAATCCCCTGCAAAAGAATATGGCAATAATGCATACATTACAGGAACAGTTGATATGAAACGAACAGGCAAAGCATACTTGCTCCCTGATGATAAAACTGAAGATATTAAAATTGCACCTAACAACACAGGACAAGCTCTCCATGGCGATAAAGTTAAAGTATTGCTTTTCCCTAAAAGAAGGGACAAAAGACTGGAAGGGCAGGTGGTAGAGATCATTGCAAGAAAAAGAACAAGCTTTGTAGGAATTGTCAGCATTTCCAAAAACTTTGCATTTCTTAATCCTGACAATTCATCAGTTCATGTTGATCTGTATATCCCGCTCTCTGCTCTAAATGGAGCAAGGAATGGTGAAAAGGCTATTGCAGAAATGACTGAATGGCCTGAGAGTTCTAAGAATCCCTTTGGCAGGATAACTACTGTACTTGGCAAACCAGGCGACAATAATGTGGAGATGCAGTCTATACTTGCTGAGTTTGACTTCCCGCTTAGCTTTCCCGAATCTGTGGAAGCAGAAGCTGAAAAAATAAAAGTAACCATACCTAAAAGCGAAATTGCCAAAAGGCGTGATTTCAGGAATATCACCACATTCACTATAGACCCGGTTGATGCTAAGGATTATGATGATGCGCTATCCTACAGGGAGCTTGATAATGGCAATTTTGAGATAGGCGTTCATATTGCAGATGTTTCACATTATGTGCAGGAAAATACAATTCTTGGCGATGAGGCTTACAATAGAGGAACCTCTGTTTACCTTGTTGACAGGGTGATTCCCATGCTGCCCGAAAAACTTTCAAATGGCGTTTGCTCTCTGAGGGAGAAAGAGGAAAAGCTTTGCTTCTCCGCTGTATTCGAAATGAATGATAAAGCTGAGGTGCTTAACGAATGGTTTGGCAAAACAGTTATCAATTCCAACCGCCGCTTCAACTATGATGAAGTGCAGGTTATTATTGATAAAAAGAAAGGTGAATTTTCAAAAGAGATATTACTTCTTGATAAGATAGCTAAAAAGCTAAGAGAGGAGAGATATAAAAAAGGCTCAATTAATTTCTTTACCGAAGAAGTAAAGTTCAGACTTGATGAAAAAGGAAATCCTTTGGAGGTATATATTAAAGAGCAAAAAGACTCTCACAGGCTCGTGGAAGACTTCATGCTTCTTGCAAATCGTAAGGTTGCTGAGCTGATAGGAAAGAAGAAAGGTAACCAGCAGATAAAGACATTTGTTTACAGAATACATGATAAACCGGCTATAGAAAAGCTTGAAGACTTTAAAAACTTTGTTGGTAATCTCGGTTATAAGGTGAATATTGACTCTCCTAAAGCAATAGCAGACTCGTTTAACGCCATGTTTAAGCTTGTTTTAGGAAAACCCGAAGAAAATATAGTCACTCAGCTTGCCATACGTACAATGGCAAAAGCATATTATTCCACAAAGAATATTGGGCATTACGGACTGGCATTCCCGTATTACACACATTTCACTTCACCTATCAGGCGTTATCCAGATCTTATGGTTCACAGGCTGCTTGAAAGATATTATATAAATGAGCAGACTTCTGTAAAAGAGGAGGATTATGAAAAGAAGTGCAGGCATAGCTCTGACATGGAGCGTAAAGCTGTGGAAGCTGAAAGAGCGTCTGTCAAATACAAGCAGGTAGAATTTATGAAGGACAGGGTAGGGGAGATTTTTGACGGTGTCATTACAGGCGTGAGCAAATGGGGATTATATGTGGAAATAAAAGAAAACAAATGCGAAGGAATGGTTCGCATCCGTGATATTGATGATGACTTTTATTATCTTGACGAGGAAAATTACAGGTATATCGGGCAAAAATCAGGCAAGATCTATAAACTCGGAGATAATGTAGTCATAAAAGTCAAGAGCGCCGACCTCTCCCGCAAGCATCTTGACTTCGTTTTTAACAAGACAAATTTTTAACAAAATATTTTGAGGAAATTGGGAAAATATGCTTATCTTTGCAGCATGAAAACCATAATAAAATATGGCGTTTTGGAAGAAATTAGCATAAAGTCAGTTTCAACCCCTCAAATTGGCATCTCCGCTTTGACAGACAAGGAAATGAGTTAGGTGTTCCCTAGATATTCCATAGGTTGTCCCCAGATAGTCCCCAGGTGCTTCCTTCAGGTACGGTGCAACACCGGAGCAACAAGGAAGCAACCCCAATGCACATAGCAAGAATAGAAGCCGGAGTTAAAAACTCATTGTATAGATGAACTAATTCCAAACAATATCAGGCTAATCAAACTAATCAAGAATGATAAAATAATTTAACTGCAAGGGAGCTTAAAGTATTAAAACACAAAGTAAAGTGGAAATTTTGTTATAGTTTTAGTATTAGTCCTGACATAAAATAAATGCACGAAGAATTATTTTATATATTTGCTTCCGAACGGTAAAAAATATTTTCTAATTTAGTGCGCAGATAATCTGTTTGTAATTTCATATAATTAAGACGAGAAAAATGAAAAAAAATTATCTTTTTAAGTTTGTGATTGCTATAGTATTCTTTTCGATTCAGATAGCTCACGCCCAGGATACATCCTGGTTTAAACTCCAAACGCATAATGTAAATCTCGATACAGCTCTTACTTATCGAATGTATGTTGCAGATATTAATAATGATGGTTACCCTGATTTTATTACACTTAAAGGAAGTGTTGGTATGGGAGTGGCTAACTGTATAAAAGTGTATATAAATGTGCAGGACAGCGGATCAACTGACCCGCATGACAGAATGTTTGTTGATGTAACCCAATCATCCGGTGTAAATGCTCCCGTGTCTCCTCTTACTGTCAGCAAAGGAAGCCTTGTTGCTGCGCTTGCAGATGTAAATAATGATGGCAATATTGATATTGTCAGAGGAGTTTATTATCACCGCTTAGAAGACTTTACCGATTACGGGGACCGCAACGAGGTATTATTAGGAGACGGAATGGGTCATTTTACCATAAAGCCCAATAATGGATTGCATGAACTTGGACTTATCAATACTTCAGGATTTTCTTTTCTGGACTATAACAAAGATGGGAAAATTGATTTATTTATTCCAGTCTGGTTTGCCGATTACACCAACGATTCATGGTCGACCGGTTACCTGATGAAAGGCAATGGCGACGGAACATTCACTAATGTTACGAGTAAAGCATCGATTAACCAAAAGGAACCAATGTACGGTTCTACTGCTTGTGACTGGAATAACGATGGATTTCCTGATATTGCCACAGCACCATATTGCAGAGACGGCGGGATACTTTGGAAAAATAATGGTAACAGCACATTTACAAATGCAGCAGTTACGGCTAATTATAATGCTCAATTTATGAAAGGCAATGTTGATTCCTATGGTGCAAGAGATTTATGTTTGTGGGGGGCTATGCCGGAAGATTTTGACAATGACGGAGATCTCGATTTTTTCTTTTGCCTTATTCATGGTGGAAATGATCCCGGAGAAGGACGGTCAACAATAGTGATAAATGGAGGACCTTCTACGAATTATCATTTAGACTGGGACCTGAATAGAATTATCTGGAAGCTACCTATAGCTTCAGAGCATGGTGATTATGATGCATCATGGCTTGATATGGAAAATGACGGGCTTGAAGATATTTTCATGACCCAGGGTTATTATGGAGGGGGTAAGGACAGAACGTTTATTTTTCATCAGAAAACTGATAATACATTTATAGATGTTACCCAGCAAATGGGATTTCTTATAAATGAGTTAAAAGATACACATCAATGCGAAGCGCTGGATTATGACCTTGACGGAGACGACGACTTACTGGTCAGCAACCGAAGCAATTCCTGTCATTTACAGTTTTTGAAGAATAAAATCGGGCAAAACAGTCACTGGACTGCGGTTAACCTGGTAGCTCCAAACGGAGTTAACAAAAGCTGTATAGGAACCAGAATAAAAGTATATTCCGGAGATTTGACCAGAATGCGCGATGTATCTGCCGGGAAAGGTAATTTTGGCGGACAACAGCCATTTTCATTAATTTTCGGGCTTGGTGACCATTCAACAATTGATTCAATAGAAATCTATTGGCCTAATATTAAAAACTGGATAACTACAATAAAAAATCCTCCGATTGATCAATATCTTTCAAGTGATATAGGAACTTTAAGTGTTCAGGATGGGATGACCGCACCCAAATCTTTTGATTTGAAAGTATATCCTAACCCTGCAAAAGATTTCATTTTGCTGCAACTTACAAACAATTCCCCAAAATTAATGAATATTGGGATTTATGATTTGTTAGGTAATAAAATTAAAGGTTTTAATATTAATAATACTGCAAGTGCAACGAAATATTTCTCTGTTAAAGATTTATCAGCCGGTTCGTACATTATCAATGTAACTACAACTGAAGGAATTGTGATGAGTAAACCGTTTATTAAAATGAAATAGCTATTGTCAAAAAGTGCTCCAAAAAACTCTCAGCTCTTTAAT
>CAZMDE010000158.1:0-1238 GCA_964564355.1 uncultured Bacteroidales bacterium
GATATTGAGGATATGATGAAGAAAAAGCCTCTTGAGTAGCTTTGTCAGTTTAAAAAAACCTTATTCCTTCTTAAAAACCACAATAAATAAAAATACCGGCATTGCCACAAAAAAAACACTTCGCTTCAAACATCAGATAAAAAATATTTTATTAGATTTGGAAAAAATAACCTGACATGAACTGCCAGCCGCCAAAAATAATCTTGGTATTTAAAAATTTCCCCAGGAAGTTTAGAAGAACTGTTTTTGATGGTAATACACAAATGAATTGTCAGAAGAAAAGTGAAAAAATTTTAAGAACTTCGGGGAGTAGATAGTTGTGTGCTATATAAACAAAGACTGACATGGTATTAGATTTTTCTAATTATAAGACAATTACCGGCACTGAACTTCATGAGGACTGGTGGGCATATGCAACACCACGATTCGAACATCTAAAAGAGTGTATTTACTGTAACTCGAAATTAAGCAGACCTATTGAACATGAAGTCATTGTTGAACCAGGAGAAGGTTGGAATGAAATTTCATTTTTATATGACTGCCTAAATTGTGGATGGTGGTATTATCAAAATGAGGCAATGAAATTGGGCTCGAATGGCCAATATGCTCTTAATAATGAAATGTCATTTTCTGGGATTCTTAGGAAATTTGAAATCAGTGATATTGAAATCCCCTTGACGACACTTAAAAATGAAATATTTAAGAACAATAGTTATTTGTACCAAATAAATCCAACTAAGTTTGAAATACTTGTAGCTGATATCTTTAAAGAGTTTTTTAATTGCGTAGTAAAACATGTTGGGAAATCTAACGATGGTGGTGTGGATTTAATTCTTGTTAGGAGTGAAACTGATTTTATTGTACAAATTAAAAGGCGAGAAAATCCACATTCCACTGAAAGTGTTAGTGTAATTCGTGAACTAGTAGGGGCAATGGTTTTATCTGGAAAAAAAAATGCAATATTTGTATCAACCGCAGACAAATATTCAAAGCAAGCAATAGAGTCTTCAATAAAAGTGAAAGCCATAGGAGTTGCCAATTCTTTCTCTCTAATTGATTTTAAAAAATTTGTTGAAATTTTGAACTTAACCCATATGCGACCACAAAGATGCTGGGAAGAAATCCTTCCAAAATTAAACACATTGGAAACCAAATGAATGACTACTATAGCACACAACGCAAAGCTGCCAAACGCTGTAAGCAATACTAAAAAAAAAACAACAATTAAAAATCAAAAA